>NZ_JAYFEQ010000532.1:0-203 GCF_055795085.1 Phormidium sp. CCY1219
TGTTTCTACAGGAAGGTCTGTTTGAGACAAAGCCCGATACAACGCCCATCGAGTTGAGTTGACGGCAGCAGCATCCTGGAGTGGGCGCTTGGCAGACCACAGAATCTCGTTCAGTAATTCCGGTTCCTTTTTTAGGAATTGCTCCACAGGCTTATTTCCCTTTCTCTGATTACACTTCACGCAAGACAGAGTAAGGTTGCTAA
>NZ_JAYFEQ010000533.1:0-31229 GCF_055795085.1 Phormidium sp. CCY1219
TAGGCTGGTCAGGTGGTTAGAAGTACAAGCCCCTGGCTTTAGACATGGGGTTGGTTTCTACGGAGTCCCTGACTGCCTCTGAGAGATAATCCGCCGCCGCCTCCACCATTGCGATCGCATTTTCATACACCATGCGCGTGGGGCCGAGGACCCCCACACTGCCCAAGGGCACGGATCCTTTCCCGTAGGTGGAAGAAATCAAAGTACAGGTTCGAATCGGTTCTAACGGATTTTCGCTACCGATGCGGACGTTAACGCGCTGACCGGCTCCTGGAGCCACCGGTGGTTCAAAAATTAACGGCCACAATTGGTCTTGTTCTTCTTCCAGGAGTTGAATCAAGGTCTGCACTTGGGTCAACTCGGAAAACTCCGGTTGTCGCAACACTTCCGAGACACCACTAATCAAAATTTCGGTGTTACCCGGGGTGCGCGCCCGCCGTGCCAAATCTTTGAGCCATCCGCTCAGCACTTCCGCATAGCGCTCGAATTCTCGCCCTAACTCGCGCCAGTCGAGTTCCGAGAGTTCGCTGAGGGTTTGTCCGCCCAGATGGGTATTCAAGAAATTGGAGAGAATTTGCAATTCGCGATCGACGATTTCTTCATCCGGTGGGGGGTCTTCGGGCGATTCGCCGAGTTCCATCACCGCTGAGTGCGTTTGATAGCTATCGGTGACCACAATCACCATGATTTTGCGCGGTTCGATTTGCATGAATTGCAAATGCCTCAGACGAGCGCTAGAGGTCTGAGGCATTGTAATTAAGGCGATACATCCGCTGAGGGTGGCCAAGATCTGTGAGGCCCCCCTCAATACGGTATCAAACGCCCACTTTTCCCAGCTCAGGCGATCGCCGAGCAATTGCTCCACCTGACGCGATATGCGAGAGGAGGGTTGAATCAGCTTATCCACATAAATCCGATATCCGGAATCTGAAGGCACGCGCCCTGCAGAGGTATGAGGTTGATAAAGCAATCCGGCTTTTTCCAAACAGCCCATTGCATTGCGAATGGTTGCCGGCGAGACGCTCAGATTAAATTCTTCTACCAATGTCTTGGAGCCTACCGGTTCGGCAGTGGCAATATAGTGCCGCACCGTCGCCCACAAGACATATTGTTGTCGTTCGTTGAGATTGACTTGCACAGACATGGGAGCCAAAGCCAAATTTATCGGGTTTTAAAAACTCAGGAGTTGTTGATTAAAATCATAATCAATCAATTGAATTTGCGCTACCTGCGCCCTTTTTTTGCCTGACCCACAGGGGTCTGCAATAGATGTTTTCGATACATTTTTGCATCTATGGTTTCCTGCGATCGCGGCCCGGCGGCTTGGAGCTGTGTTTTTTAAATGTTTGCCCCGGACTTTTCCACCGTGGTTTGCCTTGGAAAAGGGTGGAGCTTTCTGTTGAAAATTGCCAGTTGCGAATTGCTGAGTCAATTTTTCTGGTATTGTTCACCCTTCGTCACTCGCAAATATCGGTGGCGATCGGTTGCAATCATTTCGTCAAATTCTATCACATTTCTTGGCTTAAAAGGGGGGAGGACCCCCCGCGATCGCTCTTTTCCCTCGCCTATCGCGCGTTAACAATTTGTTACCCGCAAGCCACCAATATGGCTCGCCTGAAATTGCGAAAGAGCGGGAAAGGCGCGTGGGACCGTAGAGAAACCAGGGCAGGTTAGGGAAGTTCCACGGAAGTGGGTTTGGCCACATGGGGCAGACCCCAACCGAGTTTTTCGCGCAGCACGTGAAAGAACTCTGGGTGTTGAAGGCGGATAAAACGAGCCGAATAGCGCGATCGCTCCACCCGCACCCGATCCTCTGGCAGCACATAGCAGCCAGCATTGCCATCCATCACCATCACCAGTCGATTGGGATTGGCCGGAAAAATGGTAACCGGTTCGCTATTGGCAAACACCAAAGCGCGAGACGCCAGAGAATGGGGACAAATCGGCACCAGTTGCAACACCGGTACATCGGGAGTAATTACCGGACCGCCCGCCGAAAGGCCATAAGCCGTCGAACCAGTGGGGGTAGAGATAATCACCCCATCCGCCGCAATATCCACTGGTGCATGGCGGCCCACTTCAATTTCAAAGTGGCACATACTCGTCAGCGGTTCGCGGTGCAGCACCATTTCATTCAGGCACAGGGCCTCCCAAGTCACGCGATCCTCGCGGAGAACCTGAACCCTGAGCATCGTGCGCTCTTCAATTTGATAGTCTCCCGCCAGCACCTTTTTCATTGCTTGCGGGAGTTGATTGAGGTAGGTTTCCGTGAGAAATCCCATATGGCCGGTATTCACCGTCAGCAAAGGGGTGCCACAAGCCGCCACTTGACGGCAAGCCGCCAACACCGTGCCATCGCCACCCAGGACGAGAGCAAAATTCATGTCAGCATCGAAACCGACCGGGGTTAACTGCTCGACCGACGTATGGCACATGGGTTTTTCCGGCGTAGAATAGCCCAGGATGCCGCCCACGCCTGTAGCAATACAAACATCCCAACCATATCGGTGTAGCTTGTCCTGCCATTGTTTGGCCACGCGACAAGCCACAGGTTTATCGTCGTTGTAGATAATGCCAGCTTTGGGCACAACGAAAAAATCCAGCTAAGGGTTCAGAAATTAATGCCTAGGGGAAAAATTGGCAAGAGTTATGGTTAACTTACCCGGAGAGGTTAGCCAAAAATGGGCCAACGCTTCGCACGATCGTTTGGCTACAGTGAAATAACCGAGAAACGGCGTCCAAGCAGCGATCGCTTCATTTTGAACCCACCGGGTAGGCCCCTAGATTACTTTTACCATGTTAGATTCGATTCGGTCTAGGGGGAGCTTAGAAAGGCACCCGCCGTTTGGATTGATTTTTGGCCTTTTTTTGGTCGTAGTCCAATTCCTTTAACTTCTTCAAAATCCGACTAAAGTAGTCTTTCAGGTAAGATTCCACCGAGGTCGTGTTTTGCGGATCCAGGTCAAAGGTAGAATACACCTCATCCATTGGCGCGACCAGGGGTTTACCCGAGGCAAGCACCTCAGCAAACGCCAAGCGATCGGCCACATTCCAGCCCCACTGGAAAAACCGGGTCAATCGGCGAACCGCGCGCAATAAGCCCATCGGCATCCGAGTTACCTTCGCTTGCTGTCCCGACAGACGAGAGCACAACTCGATGATTTCCTCAGAACTCCAAGCCCGGGAGCCTACCACTGGAAAGCGTTGATTCTCCGTTTCCCGAATTGATAACGCGCGGACGGCAAACTTGGCGATATCTTGGGTGTCCATATAGGCGATCGGTGCGGACTGACCCGTGACCCACACCGGCTGATTGTCCAAAATTGGAATTGCGTACTGACCGATGAGACCTTGCATGAAGCCAGCCAGTTGCAAAATCGTGTAATTTAAACCCGATTCGGCGAGAAATTGTTCCGTACAGCGCTTGATTTCCATCAGGGGCACGTCCGGGTATTTTTCTGCATCTAAGATAGAAAAGAAGATATAGCGATCGACGCCAGCGGTTTTGGCAGCTTGAATCAGAGCCACCTTGCCCTCCCAGTCCACTTGTCTGATGCTCAGGGAATCTGTAGGACGGGCCGTGGCTGCATCGATAATGGCCGTGACGCCTTCTAAGGCTTTGGGTAGGCTTTCGCGATCGCACAGATCCCCTCGGACCAGTTCAGCGCCCCATTCTTTTAAAAAAGCCGCTTTTTTGAAACTCCGTACTAAACAGCGTACCTGGTATCCCTCGTCTAGGGCGCGACGGGCTACCTGTCTGCCTAGGGTGCCAGTGGCACCAACAACCAATAAGCTCATCCAGGATTTATTGACGAAATTTTAACTTTTATGAAATTTTATCAGAAATCGCTCAGATTTCTCCCACCCATTGGTTTATTCTTTGAAACATCGCTCGCCTTGGGACCCTCATTTGTCTCTTCCAATGGCTCAAACTCTGCTATCCGCATGGGTGTAGGGAAGATTTGATATCCGGGTGCTAGACCCAGAACCGCCAGTGGGTCTGAGAAAATCACCCATCGCCTCAGCCGATCGCCCCCATCGAAAACTGAAAAAGTAACGGACTTTCTTGACAAAACTTCGCATGCTTGTTTACAGATCGAGCGATAATCACGCCACAGCCGAAACGTGAATTGTCTGCTAATGTGGCGGCAATAAGTGTTTGGCTCACTCAAATTTGTGCGCGATCGCCCACGCCCGATTTCCCGTCAGAACTGAGTTTTAGTCTATGAAAAAAACCTGGATTGTACTATTACTGTTATTTCTGTTTGTACCGATCGCCGCGATCGCTCAAGACGCGCCAGAAGCCTCATCCGGGGGTTTTTTAGACACCCTGGATGCCGTATTCACCCAGCTTGTGGACGCGATGGCAGTAGTTCTGTTCTTCGACATGTTCGGCGTTCCCCTGATCGTAGTGTGGTTGATTGGCGGTGCCATATTTTTCACCATTCGGATGGGCTTTATCAACTTTCGCGCCTTCAAACATGCCATCTATGTGGTGCGAGGGCACTATGACGACCCCGACGAAAGCGGAGAAGTCACCCATTTCCAAGCCCTAGCGGCAGCCCTCTCCGCCACCGTAGGACTGGGGAATATTGCCGGGGTGGCGATCGCCGTCTCGGTAGGCGGGCCGGGAGCCATGTTATGGATGACCATCGCCGGGTTATTTGGCATGACCAGTAAATTTGTCGAATGTACCCTGGCGCAAAAATACCGCATGATTCTGCCCAACGGACATATTGCCGGCGGACCGATGTACTACCTGTCTCGGGGTTTGGCAGAACGAGGCATGCGACCCTTCGGCAAAATACTCGCTGGTGTGTTTGCCGTATTGTGCATTGGGGCGGCATTCGGAGGCGGGAATATGTTTCAAGCCAATCAATCCTATGTTGCCGTTTCCGGTGTAATTGAGGGGTTGCCCAACTGGATTTATGGCATTGCGATCGCCACCTTAGTCGCCCTGGTCATTATCGGCGGGATTCGTCGCATCGGCACCGTCGCCGGGGCGCTAGTGCCTTCCATGTGCATGATTTACGTCCTCGCCTCCCTATGGATTCTGCTGATTAACCTGCCGGAAATTCCCGGCGCGTTTGCCAAAATTTTCGTCGAAGCGTTCTCCCCACAGGCGATTGAAGGCGGATTTATTGGCGTATTAGTGCAAGGGATTCGTCGCTCGGTGTTCTCCAATGAAGCTGGCATCGGTTCGGCGGCGATCGCCCACGCCGCCGCCCGCACCGACGAACCGGTGCGCGAAGGCATCGTCGCCCTCCTCGAACCGTTCATCGATACCGTGGTCATTTGCAACATGACTGCTTTGGTGGTGATTATTACCGGCGAATATGCCAATACCACCACGGCCCCGGGGGTGGAAACCACCTCTGCTGCTTTCGGCACCGCGATCGACTGGTTTCCCTTCATCCTCGCCTTAGCCGTATTCCTGTTTGCCTTCTCCACCATGATTTCCTGGAGTTACTACGGCGAGCGGGCTTGGACCTATCTGTTTGGCGAAAGTACCACCATAGTTTATCGGGGAGTGTTCGTCGCTTGCGTCTTCCTCGGCGCAGTGGTTAACCTCGGAGCGGTACTTGATTTCGCGGACATGATGCTCTTGTCGATGGCATTCCCGAACATGCTGGGCGGCTTCATTCTCGCCGACAAGGTACGAGCCGATCTAGACAATTACATGGGTCGTCTGGAAAGTGGCCAAATGCCAATTTATAAGTAACACTCCTTCCGAATTGAAGGGAAGGCGTAGGGTGGGCATTGCCCACCCTACCCAGGCGAGGGGGACAGAGGATTTACGGTTCTTCCCCCGCGTGGTAAGAACTGCGAACCAGAGGGCCTGAGCGCACGTGGGAAAAGCCCATTTCGCGAGCGATCGCCCCTAATTCGTCAAATTCTTCTGGCGTCCAATATTTTTGCACCGGCAAATGCTCCAGGGAGGGGCGCATGTATTGGCCCAGAGTAATGCGATCGCAATCCACCCGCCGCAAATCTTCCATCGCGGCGATTACTTCGGCCTTCGTTTCCCCGTGACCCAACATTAATCCCGACTTTGTGGGAATGCTCCCATCGAGTTCTTTCACAATTTGCAACACCGCCACAGAGCGATCGTACTTCGCCCCCCGTCGCACCGGCCCTTGTAAGCGTTTCACCGTTTCCACATTATGGTTGTAACAAGCCGGTTTGGCCCGCACCACCGTTGCGATTCTCTCTCGCTGTAAAGCTGCCGGCGATGCTTCTCGATTTCCCTGTCCCCCCCAGAAATCTGCCGTCAGCACCTCAATCTGAGTTTGGGGATTCCGGCGGCGAATGGCCTCCATCGTTTTCACGAACCAACCCGCTCCCGCATCCGGCACATCGTCTCGCGCCACCGAGGTCAGCACCACATAGCGCAAGCCCAGCAACTGCACCGACTCCGCCACCTTTTCCGGTTCCTCCGGGTCTAATGGCATCGGCGCATGTCCCTTATCCACTTGACAAAATGCACAAGAACGGGTACAAATCGGTCCCATCAGCAGAAAGGTCGCCGTTTTGTTGCTATAACATTCCCCTCGGTTGGGGCAGCGTCCCTCCTCGCAGATGGTGTGAATTTGACGCTGCTTAATAATCCGTTGCACTTGCGACAGTTCGCTGGCTTTGCCGATTCCTCGGCGTCTCAGCCATGCCGGCATTGCTTCAATTTCTGCCCTTACCAGGGCGGGATCCGATGAGAAAGTTTCACGGGTTCTGGCAGACATAATCTCGATCGCTCAAATATTCCGAGTGATTTGCAAACAATAGCGAGACATCGGCTTGCGGCCAATTGTCGCAACACATCCCAAAGCGGGGGTTGCTATCGCTAAGCTTATTCTAATACTGCCCCTGGCAAACCACTCTCAGCGCTATTCTAGTCCAAAGAGTTGAGCTTGGGAATTTTCGATCTAACAGTAGAATTAGGCATACCCCTTCTTAGACTAGCGCCTTCTTAACGCGATCGGACTTTTGGCATACTTACCGACGTGGAGCGCGAGATAAGCTAGGTTTGAGCCTGCATAAGTGTCCCACCTCCAGTCATAATGTAAAAAGCCGTAACTCGCAAAACAGCTTTCATACACCCCCAGAGGAGTCAGTCGTGGCAAGTCACAAAATCCTGGTTATCGATGATAGTAAAGTCATCCAGCGGATGGTAAGAGAAATGTTGCCTGCCGGTAATTTTGATGTATTAGAGGCAAAAGACGGCGAGCAAGGACTCAAGCTGATTCGCGAAGCCCACCCCAACCTGATTATGTTGGACTTCCTATTGCCGAAAGTCAGTGGTTGGGAGGTGTTTCAGCAGTTGCAAAAAATATCCAATGCAGAAGGCAAAATGACCCCCCTTGTGTTGATGTCAGGCCGCAAGGAGGAAGTCGCTGAGAAAATTGCCGAACCGTTTGAGTATTTTGAATTTATTGAAAAGCCGTTTGATAAAAAGTCACTGATTGACGCGATCAAGTCGGCGATGGCAAAGGCGAAAAAATGGAAGCCGTCTGGGAAAGCTGCAGCCCCTGCTGCAGCCCCGAAAACCAGCGCCCCTGAAGCTCAAGGAGGTGCTAGTGCTGCCGAAATTCAAGCCCTCAAGCAGCAAATTGCCAAAATGCAAGCCGAAATGAATGCGATGAAGAAGCAGATGGGTCAGATCGTCAATTTGATCAAAACGAAATTAAAGTAGGTTCATCTCTATGTTCCGGTTCCAGGGTCTGCTCGAGCTTCGCGATCGCCTCTCCTGCTGGAGGTGAATGCGATCGCCAATGCCAAAGTACACCTGACTCCCGATTTCTGCTAGCGGATCTTTCCGGTGAAAGGGCGATCGCTCGGTTGACCGACGGCGTAAATTGCCGATTTACCCTCCCTCGGGCAGAATTCATACTGCGTCAGTTTAGAAACGTTTCACCCAGATGGCTATCGATTCAAATTTTCTCGAGCGACTTCGCCACTATCAACCGCGAGCGATCGACCTCATCAACCGCTTTTCTCAAGCCCGCGTCCTCGTGGTGGGCGACCTGACCCTGGACGAATTTCTCACCGGTCAGGTAGAGCGGCTTTCGCGCGAAGCACCGGTTTTGATTATTCGCCACGAAACCACCCGACAGGTGCCTGGGGGTGGAGCAAATGCCGTCTATAACCTCGCTACCTTGGGGGCACAGGTGAAAGTCGCTGGATTCGTGGGCAAAGATGAGCAAGGAAACGCTCTGCGTCACATCTTTGAAGCCGCCCGAATCGACACCACGGGCATGTTGGTAGATAGCGATCGCCCCACCGTCACCAAAACCCGGATTTCCGGTCATGCCCGTCAGTCTGTTACCCAGCAAATCGTCCGCGTCGATCGCAAATCTGACGCCTTACCTTCCCTGGAAAACCAACTTCAACTGGCAGCCTACATCCGAGAACAACTCCATACGGTGGATGCTGTGGTCTGTTCTGACTATGGCGATGGCGTCCTCACCGCACCGGCGATCGAAGCCGCATTACAACATCCCCTGACTATTGTGGATACCCAAAAGCACCTACAACGCTATGCCGGTGCCACTCTCTTTACCCCCAATCTCCCAGAAGCGGAACAAGCGGTGGGCTACGCGATCGACTCTCCCCAAACCCTCACCCAAGCCGGCTCGGATCTGCTCTCCCTCACCCGCGCCAAACAGATGCTCATTACCCGAGGTGATGAGGGCATGAGCTTATTTCACCCCACAGGCACTCACGATCGCATCCCCGCTTTCAATCGCACCGATGTCTTCGATGTCACCGGTGCAGGGGATACTGTCGTCGCCGCACTCACCCTCGGATTGACCGCTGGCGGTTCCTTGTGGGAATCTGCCGTATTGGGCAATTTGGCCGCTAGCATCGTGGTGCGTCAATTCGGCACCGCCACCACTACACCCGCAGAAATGAAGGAGGCTCTCGAATTTCTCCTCTCGGAAGAGTCCGGCGTCCTCACTTAACCGAGCTTCTCTTCCCCTTCCCCCCTCTCCCAGGTTGTCTTAACCTTCACCGGATCCAACTCCCACAACTTCTCCTTTATTTGGAATCGCTCTCGCGGGAGTTTTGAATGGGTGTCACCATTCAAAACTCCCTCATGTCTCTTATTCGCCGCGCTCTTCTATCAGCACTTTCCCCTCATCATCGATCGCGATCGGTGTCTCGGGAAAATCGCTTTTAATCAAATCCCGCATGAGCTGCACCGTGCGAAACTGTTGGTCGATGTAGGGAATCCCTTTCCCTTTCAAATGTACGGGAATAATTTTACCGGCCACAAAATTTCCCTCGATGTCCATTTCTACCTCTAAAATTAGCGAATACCCTAACTTGCCTGCGTTTGAAAGGGTGCGATACCCAACAAAATTCCCTAAAGAATAGGCAATTAACTTTCCTTGATAGATTTCTAACGCTCGGGGAACGTGGGGTCCATGCCCTAAAATTAAATCCGCCCCCGCATCAATCATCGCTCGGGAAAATAATACTAAATTGCCCCGGTTTTCTCCATAAAACATTTCCGTGCGGTTTTTTACATGCAGCGCCCCGGTTCCCTCAGCCCCGCCATGTACGGAAATAACTACAATCGTGGCTTTTTGTTTGGCTTCTTCTACTAATGCTTTCGCCGCTTCTAATTCATGGACGGAGTTATGATAGTAGTAGGTGCTGAAGCCAATAAAGGCAATCGGAACGTTTTTGACATTGAGATAGAGAATTTCATCTTTTTTACCCACCACTTTCATGCCGGCTTTGGTGATATTTTCGATGGTGTCTTCTAAGCCGACTTCTCCAAAATCATTGGAATGGTTATTGGCTAAATTCAACACATCAAACCCCACATCTTTTAAGAGTTGGGCATAGGCGGGCGGGTTGCGAAAGGCAAATACCATCGAACGGCTGACATCTTTAGCAGAATATGGATGATTTGTCAAGGTGCTTTCAAAATTGCCAAATAAAATATCGGCACCTTGCAGGTAGGGTTTGACCGACTCAAATAAACTTTGCTCCCGCTGGGGCAGTTTATTGGCGGGAAAATTGGTGCCCGGAACGATATCTCCTACCGCTTTGATGGTAATTGGCGTGGCGGGAATGGAAGCCTCGACCCGTTTGGAAAGCTCCGTGAAGTGGGCGATCGGCTTCTCGCTGGAGAAAGGTTCAAAGGTGGCAGGGGAGGGGGAAAGCGACGGCAGTGGCGGCAAATCCGGTAGCTCTACAGCGGCTAGGGTTTCACCCACGGTGGAGAACAATACGGTGGGACTATAGCGATCGGGGTTTTTGAACATCTCCCAACTGATGCCGAGGCAAAAGCTGGTGAGGGCGACTAAGGGCACCAGGATTTTCAGGGAGTTGCCGATCGCAGCGGATTTTTCTTTGCGGGGTGGGATTGGCTCTGGGGGCGTTTCCGGGGCGGGAAGCGGTGCCGATGGGGCAACAGATGCACCGATCTGGGATTGGCCCACTGAGGGCAGGGTAGAAACTGCGATCGCCGCTTCGGGAGGAGGGTTGCCAATCCCGGTTGTTGTTGCCCGGGAGTGTAGGGTTGTGGGTACGGGTGTCGCAGAAGGGCCAGTGGGTGCCACGGTGGTAGTGTCAGCGGCGATCGCTGCTGCGTCTGCATCGCGGGGGGAGGGTTCAGCGGCAGCTTTGGAGTCCTGTTTCCGTGGCGATCGCGATATGGAAAACTCGTTACTTTCGGGGGATTTTCCCCACTCTAATGTCCGATCCCACGCCGGGGCCGTTTCACCAGTTTGCCGTCCATAAATTCGCACGGAATCTATGCAACTGAGTTGGAGTCGGTTTAAGCCGTTTTTAATATAGGGGACATAGGCTTCGGGGTCGGGGATGCGATCGCTTTCTAGGAGGATATGAAGTCGGTTCTTTTTGCGGATGACTTGGGCGGTTATGTTTCTTTTGGGTTGTAAGACTTGATTGAGCAATAAGGCGATCGCGATCGGGTCGCCTTGGGTGGCTAAACTCAGGATATCTTGCTTCTCCACAATCGAGTTCCTCACACCATTCAATAGGTTTTACTGTTAGTTAAGGGAGAGGATTTCAGCCTTCCCCCTGATTACGGAATCACTTTGGTTTTGTCCAATTTACGGAAGATCCCTGATGTGGCAAACAGCCTGCTGGGTCAATATTTATTTATTCCACAAATAAGCTGGATGAGAGGCGGGTTTAAAGGTATTGTTGAATAGCACTGTTTGGAATTGAAGAAACACCCTGGATGACATCGACTCCCAATTTCCATGAAAATCGACCCTCCCGCCGATTATTAGTGACCGGGGGGGCTGGGTTTATTGGATCCAATTTTGTTCGCTACTGGTGTACTCGCTATCCAGGCGACAGGGTTGTGGTTCTAGATGCTCTAACCTACGCGGGCAATCGGCAAAATCTGGCGAGTTTAGTTGGAAAAGAAAATTTTCGGTTCGTGCAGGGGAATATCTGCGATCGCTCCTTAGTAGAGACTCTGCTTGAAGAAGAACAAATCGATACCGTCGTCCACTTCGCCGCCGAATCCCACGTCGATCGCTCGATTTTAGGTCCGTCTGCTTTCATTCAAACCAATGTGGTCGGCACTTTCACTCTATTAGAGGCATTCCGGATCCACTGGCAAACTCTCTTTTCAGTCAAAGGCGGAAATCCACAAGGGGTGTTTATCCACGTCTCCACGGATGAAGTTTATGGCACTCTGACCCCCAGGGATCCAGCTTTTACAGAAAAAACACCTTATGCACCCAACAGTCCTTATTCCGCCTCAAAAGCAGGTAGCGACCACCTTGCCCGTGCATACTACCATACCTACGGCATCCCCACCATCGTCACCAATTGCTCGAATAACTACGGACCGTATCATTTTCCCGAAAAGCTGATTCCCCTGATGTGCATCAACATGCTTCTCGGCAAACCTTTGCCCGTATATGGGGATGGAGAAAATATTCGAGATTGGCTCTATGTGGAAGACCATTGTCGCGCCCTGGATTTGGTGATTCACCGAGGGACTCCGGGCGCAACGTACAATATCGGCGGCAATAATGAGGTTAAAAATATTGATTTGGTGCGGATGCTGTGCCGGCTGATGGACGAATTAGCCCCCGATTTGCCGATGCGTCCCTGCGAAAAGTTGATTGCTTTTGTTAAGGATAGACCGGGACACGATCGCCGTTATGCGATCGACGCTACTAAAATTAAAACTCAATTGGGATGGACTCCCTCGGTTACTGTGGAAGAAGGTCTGCGCCAAACTGTACTCTGGTATTTGACTCACCAAGATTGGTGGCGTCCCTTGCTCTCGGAGGAGTATCGAGCTTACTATCAGCAGGTTTACGGGAATTAAAAGAGGATCTTGGGCGATCGCTACCCCCACTGAGCCTCGGAAGGCGTCTTCCGAGGCTCAGCCGCCAAATGGAGCCACAATTCTTTTTCACAAATTATGCAGTTTTTATAAAACCGATTGGGTTTTATTTATCAAACTCCCCTGAAAAACAATGCTCAGAGCAGATGGCTTTTACATAGGACGTTGCTGCTTTTCTAGCCTAATTTTTTATCATTGTTGAGGCCATATCCGTAAAATCACTGAAAGCACTTTTATCTAACAAGAGGTTAATTGATAAGTTGGGTGATTTTACTGAAAGTCTGTATGGGGGGGTTGGGCAATATTAAACTGTTATGTCGGTAAATGGAGTCTGGTGGGAGCTTTTGAGCCTCTCCTTAACCCCAGTACGGACAAGGAAAAAGATGGAGCGTAGGGAAGCAATTGTGACGCCGATCGCACTCATCAGGTGAAGGCGATCGCTGCATCAAAAAAGTTTCTGGTGTAACGTAGAATGTAGATTGCAGTTTAATTGTTAGCCAAGAATTAAATGAAGATTCTGCAAAGAACCATCTGACACTGCAAATTGGAGATCGATATCTGCCATAATAATACCATATAGTCAAGTAACGCAGGGAGTGCATGACATCATGAAAAAGACCCTTTCTATTTCCATAGGAGCCGCCGTTGCGATCGCGCTGTTTGGGGCATCCGCTCCAGCCCGAGCCTTTTCCTTCGGCACCGACGGCATCAGTTTTAATAGCGATACCGAAGTCAAATTCTCCTTCGGCAGTTCTAACGGAGCTTTCCAGTCCACCCTCAAAATCTTTGAGGTACTCACCGATGGCTCCTTGGCAGCAGCAGAGAACGGGGTGGTATTTGAAGAAACCCAAGCCTCCGATAACGGCGCACAAAATGGCTTTGAAGCCACTTTAGGAAACGCCGTGACCCAGGTCAACGATACCTTTACGTTCCTGGCGGGTAAAGTTTACACTCTGGGACTTGCAAGCACTTATAACGGCAACAATCAAGGAATAGCCTACAGCACAACCAGCTTGAATACCTATGGTCAGCGAGCTGCCTTTGGAACCACTGGCGGCACAGAAGCACAAGCCTTCGATGCCAGTTCCTATCAATCTGCAGATCCGTTTAGTGGACCGGTGGCAATTGCCTTTGAAGATATTAAATGGGCAGGTGCCGATGGAGACTTTAACGACGTAACCGTAAGTGCTGCAGCAGTTCCCGAACCGTTGACGATGGGAGGGTTAGCATTGGGAGCTGCTGGATTGGCAGCCGCTCGTCGTTCTCGCAAGCGTCGCACCAGCGAAAGCTAATCAGTCAATATTAGCAGTCAGTTTTCCAAGTGGGTTGGATATTGAGTAAACTAGAGCAGTTGGCACCGTTGCCAACTGCTTTTGCTTAACTCAATCCGCCCACATGCAGCTTTCTGCATGGGATCCGCGATTACATTGGCATAACGAAAATCGGCCTCAATGTAAAACTTAACCTGCGAATCAAGTGCAAAGTGTGGAATATGACTTCGATTCAAGATTTAAAAGAACCTAAATATTGGTTGCTGGGCATTGCAGTAGGTTTAATGGCTGTTAACCTGACATTGATGTGGAGACATGCCCCGGTTGATGTGGTGGGTACCAGCCTTCTTTTCTGGGGAGCTGCTGCATTTTTAGTCTGGGAAAAACATCAAGATTTGAATCTGGAAAGCGATGTTATATCCAGCATTTTAGGAACGTTACTGATTGGGTTAGTGCTGTTGAAAAGCGTTAACCTGGGCGAGTATGACTTGTTCCTTCGCATTTCACCTTTTTTATCGGGAGTGGGGCTAGCCCTGCTCAGTTCCGGTTGGAAACGATTAGCCTACTATTGGCAAGAACTGTTCATTTTAGGCTTTATCTCCATCTCCACCGGGCTTTTATTGCAGATTTTTGATATTTCTCCCTTCACCGCGAAATTTGCGGCGTTTGTTTTGTGGTATATGGGGTTTCAGGTCGAGCAAGACGGCATTTACGTTAATCTGCCCACAGGTAGCATAGAAGTTTATTCTGGCTGTTCTGGCTACAGCGCAATTCTTCAGTTACTTGGGTTAGCATTCCTTTTCTTGTTTATGTTTCCCACCAACTGGAAGCAGAAGATATTAGTCCCGATCGTTGCCATAGTGGCAGGATTTGCAGTAAATGGAGTGCGGGTTGCCCTGATGGCTTTTTTAGTGGCCTATTCCAGTAAAACTGCATTTGAATACTGGCATTACGGCGATGGATCTTTAATTTTTTCGATGATAGGTGTCGTTATTTTAGGCATATTTTGCTGGTTTTTTATCCTGCGAAATGAACCCGAAAGCCACAATGCAGACAAATGTTAATTCCTAAAAAATTACACTGGAAATCTGTCAGGATTGTGCTGCTAGCCGCTACCTTGGGTGGTGCGATCGCAGTTCTGGGAAAGTTAATTTTCTCTCCTCCAATCGAGAGTGCTGGGTTTACGCCGTTTGTTTTTCCAACGGCTGTTCCGTTAGCGGATTGGCAGTTTGAAGAGAGTTTGCCCCTAGAGGTCAATGAAAACGAAAGCCTCATTTCCGGGGGACAATATTTCTACATTCAAAATAACCTGCCCCTGGAAATACAGATGCGCTACGTAACAAATACTGGTGGGAATGTGGAAAAATTAATGCAAACACATCTCGATATTGAGGCATCGGCTGCTAAACTAACCATACGTCACCAAGAGGAGATAGGATTTTACGGGGTATCTGAAACGGGAGAACAAGCTTATCTGGCTTCTTGTATTAATCCGCGAGGAGGTAGCACGGTTAGCGGGGAACAGTTTAGGAAAAACCGAAATGCCTACGACCTACAGGTCGATCGCCTTTTACCGTGGTTGTTGGGACAACAAAAACTCAGAGATTTTCGGTGTATGTTAACTGTTCTATCTATCCCCTTAGATAAGAACTCTCCAGAAAATTCCTATTCAATTTTAGAATCTGTCTGGGTTTCATGGTATCGTTGGTGGCAGCCACGCTTTCCGCCCTCTTAAAGCTGTACTTAAACTTTACCTAAAATAAGGGTGCCAATATTATGAGTAAATCTGAAGGATTTGATGTCAGTCGCTCGGTGGAAGAGCTTTTGCGCTTTAGCGGTGACCAATTGCGCTCAATCGGTCGAATCCGGATGGTGGGGTATGGGTTATTAGTGTTAGCCTTATTTGACACCATTCAGGTGTTTATTTCTCCCAATTTTATGAATCCCAATTGGGAGTTGCAGACGATGGGCGCGTTGGTGGAAAGAGCGCCAGTGCCTTTATTGGGATTTGCCTTGGTGTTTTTTGGGGAAGACTACAACCGCACGGGCTTAGAAGATATTTTATTGAAATTACTGTCCTGGGTTTGTCTGTTGCTGGCAGTGGTTTCCCTGTTATTCGTGCCGTTAGGGATTAATAATACCTTGCGTTTGAATCGGATTAACAATCAGCAAATTACCGTTCAATCGCAACAGCAGCTAGAACAACTCGAAGCGATCGAGCAACAGGTCAGTCAAGGTAGCACCGAACAATTGCAAACTTTGGCACTGGAACTTAACCGATTGGGTTTGTCGGTGGATAGTACCAATACAGAGGGTTTGAAAAACGAGATTTTGTCTAGAATTCCTCAAGCCAGAGAACAGGTGCAGACGCAAACTCAACAAGTCCGGCAAAATCAGCGAGTTAATTTATTGAAAAATTCGGTGAAATGGAATCTCGGTGCTTTGGTATCTAGTGCTTTATTTTTTATGATTTGGCGAGGCACTCGTTGGTCGAGATAACCTGCAGAACCGTTGGAGCGATCGCTGCTATAGCTAGACCCCAAACCCGGGCGGAGGCCAATTGGTAACGAGAAATACAATAACTGCTGCCAGAGCCAAAAAGCCTTGAATAAAATTGCCAATTAGGGAACTCACCACCACCCCAATTCCGGCTTTGACAGCGATCGCCAAATCCTTCCGATAGAGATACTCGCCAATTATCGCCCCTAACAAAGGGCCAATAAAAATACCCAGCAACGGACCGCCAATCAGCCAAGCCGGCAATAAACCAAAAAAGCCCAAAACAAAGCCAACGATCGCCCCAATTTGACCCCATTTACTCGCCCCGGCGCGTTTCGCCCCCCAATAGGTAGCCAACAAATCGATGCCCACACTGAGCAGCAAAACCCCCATTGCCACTCCCAGAGCCAAACCCACACTACTCAACCCATTCTCATTAAACACAGCCCAGATCGCGATCGCGCCGAGAATCAAACTCGACCCCGGAACTCCAGGAACCACAGCGCCGATAACACCGATCGCCATCACTGCAACCAGTACCCAATACAAAATAGCCATAAACCACTAACCTTCAGCAGGTGCAACATCATTATCCGATAAACCTTGACTCAGCGTCACCGCCAATTTGTCAGCAATCCCCTCAACCCACCGTTCATCTTGCTTCGTGTAACTGCGCGGAGCATTTGCCCCCAAAATCAAAACACCGCGATCGCCCAAAGGCTGACAAATAACCCCCTGAGTATTTTCCGGCAAATAATCAAACTCAACACGACCCGGATAAAGCTTCAACTCCACCAAATAAATTGCCTTTTGCCGTTCCATCGCTCTTTGCAAAATCGCTCCCGGCGTCACCTGCGACTTGGGTGGCAAAACCCCCCGCCGCAGCAGCACCCGTCCCCCATAAAACACCACCACAGACCTCGTTACCGTATTCGTCAGCAACAAATGCGACGCCCAAGCCAATTCCGTCTGAACCGCCTCCGGCAAATCCGGTGCCAGTTCAAACCCCGATTCGCCCTTCAACTCCACCGCCTCCGGCGATCGCGGCTGCACCTGTTGCCACAGTAAACCCGTCAACACCAACAGCGCGCTTAAAATCACTCCCAAAGCATCCGATCGCGCTTGCGCCTCCGTAACTCCCGGCGTCAGCAAGCGGTTTACCCCCAACAAAACGCCTCCCAAACCCCCAGCAACCAGAGGTAAGCGACGCAATATCTCCGATCCATCTGATTGAGCCATACTCGATCGCGTCTTACCCAACATCTATTTTCACTGCAAAAATCGCCCCAGATCGCTCCCCATCCTCAAACCCCCAGAACCCCAGCAAGGGAAAAGCCATCCACCATGACTTCCCCCTTCCCGCTTCATATCTCATCCGGTTCCAGAATCCGCTGAAACAAATAACCCGTTCCCCTCGCCGTCAAAATCAACTCTGGATTGCTCGGATCCTCTTCCAACTTCGCTCTCAAGCGGGAAATATGGACATCCACCACCCGCGTATCCACATGACGCTCTGGCGTGTAACCCCAAACCTCCTGCAAAATTTCCGATCGCGAGAACGGTTCTCCCGACTTGCTCACCAACAATTCGAGCAAACTAAACTCCATCCCCGTCAGGCGAATCCGCTCATCACCCTTGTAAACCTGCCGCTTATTCGTATCGATTTTTATCGAACTAACCTGAATCACCCCAGAACTCGGAATCCCCGGCGCACCGGTTTTCTCCACGCGACGCAACACCGATCGGATGCGAGCTTCCAGTTCTTTTGGCGAAAACGGCTTGACCACATAATCATCCGCGCCTAACTCCAGACCCGTGATCCGGTCAGCCACATCTCCCAGGGCTGTTAGCATAATGATGGGGACATCGGATTCTTTCCGCAGTTCCTGACAAACGCCATAGCCATCTAGCTTCGGCATCATCACATCCAAAACCACTAGATCGGGAACTTCCATGCGAAAAGTCTCTAACGCTTCTTCCCCATCTGCCGCCGTTACCACATCATAGCCAATCATCGAAAGGCGGGTCTCCAGGATCCGACGGATACTTGCTTCGTCATCGACAACCAGTATCTTTTCCTTAAGGTTTTCCAAGATACTCAAGGCTCCTTTAGCGTCTTTTGTAATTCTTAATTTTTAATACTGTACCATTTGAATTGTCTCATATTCAGCACCATAGCTTCATCTGAAGTTCTTACCCAAGGTAGGTCTCAAGCTTTTTGACTATCCATCTGATGTCCAATAGGGTCGATAGAGATAACGAATGCCCAAGCAGCGAACCCAATATGTTTGTGAAGAGTGCGGAGCCGAATTTGCCCAATGGTTTGGTAAATGTTCTGCCTGCGATACCTATGGTTCCTTGATCGAAGAGGTTTTGCCCTCTTCCGCCAACGCCGCTCGTCCCAGTTTGAACGCCAGTTCCTGGATGCGAGACGGCACGAAACCCAAATCCAAATCCTCCGGGCAACCCCGCTCCTCTGTCAAATTAAATCAGATTGCTGACCAAACCGTGAGTCGCTGTTCCTCGGGCTATGGCGAAATGGATCGGGTTCTCGGCGGTGGCATCGTTCCGGGTTCGTTAGTCTTAATTGGCGGCGAACCCGGAATTGGTAAATCAACTCTGCTGTTGCAAGTTGCCAATAACCTCTCCTACAGGTCGCGCATTCTTTACGTATCCGCCGAGGAGTCGGGACAGCAGGTCAAATTGCGTGCCCAGCGCTTGCTTGGAAACCTGGACTCCGATGAGGAGGAAGAAAAAAGCGCATCCTCCACATCCGAAAATGGCCAGCAGGATAGTTCGCAATCCTCCAGCGATCGCGATCGCCATTCCGTTTCCCAAGCAGAACCCATCCCCGCACAAACCCCCTCGAACCCTACCACCGACAATCCCAAACAAACCTCCGAGTCCCCTCGATCTAAACGCCCCCACAAAGAATCTCAATTTTATCTGCTTCCAGAAACCGACTTAGAAGAAATTTTGCGCGAGTTGGAATCCCTGAAACCGAATTTAGCCGTGGTGGACAGTATCCAAACCATTTTCTTTCCCTCGTTAACCTCGGCACCGGGATCCGTGGCACAAGTCCGAGAATGTACCTCGGCGTTGATGCAGGTGGCGAAGCGGGAGAACATTACTCTGTTTATTGTGGGGCACGTCACCAAAGAAGGGGGGATTGCCGGACCGAGGGTTCTGGAACATTTGGTGGATACGGTACTGTTTTTTGAGGGCGATCGCTTTGCCAGTCATCGTCTGCTGCGCTCCATGAAAAACCGCTTTGGAGCCACTCACGAAATCGGCGTCTTTGAAATGGTGGCTCACGGGCTGAAAGAAGTCCCTAACCCGTCAGAACTGTTTTTGGGCAGTCGCGAGGAATTTGTCTCCGGTTCTTCCACCATTGTGGCTTGTGAAGGAACCCGTCCGATTGTAGTGGAATTGCAAGCTTTGGTCAGTCCCGCCAGTTTTGGATCCCCCCGTCGAGCCACCACCGGGGTTGACAGCAATCGTTTGGTGCAAATTCTGGCAGTATTGGAAAAACGGGTGGGGGTACCGCTTTCTAAGTTGGATACTTATCTCGGATCCGTGGGCGGGATTAGTGTCAGCGAACCGGCAGCGGATTTGGGGGTGGCGATCGCCGTGGTGGCTTCTTTTCGCGATCGCGTAGTCGATCCCCATACGGTGATTATCGGGGAAGTGGGTTTGGGCGGTCAAGTCCGACCAGTCTCTCAGTTAGAACTGCGCCTGCGCGAAGCGGGCAAACTCGGTTTTAAGCGAGCCATTATTCCCAAAGGGCAAGTACCGCCAGATTTGGGAATGGAAATTCTGCCCGTGGCTAGAGTTCTCGATGCGATCGTGGAAGCCATTCCCGGTCCGCCGAATCAGGGCATTTCCGCCATCCCTAGCGCTTCGGCTTCACCGTCGGTGGCGATCGCCTCGAGCAATGGCGGGGTTGACGAGTCTACCACCACTGACGATGATGACTTTAACGATGAATTTGATTTTGAAGATCCAGTATTCTAAAGTCCTGGATGAAATTCAATGTTGTTGCGAATTTGAAAACACCTACAGCAAACACACGGCAGCCAATCTGCCCGAGGCTGTAGTTCCTACACTGCTTTCCCACTAGGTTCTAGCAGTGCATCGGCGCTCTACACTTTCGAGTCTAAATTTTAAAATGGAATTACCACTGGCGTAAAGGGGGATTGAAACAAATCGAGCGCTGCACAAAAAATTTATTGCGGTTGAATGGCAACAAAATCACAGGCGATCGGGAGACAATCGGTGCTAGATGAACTAAGCGCCTTACTTTGGGGTGCCTCTCTCTTCGGTGGGAAAATCACAGGTACTCTGAATTCGGGACTGTTGGGCAATCTTTCCCCAACACAATTGAGCCAGTTATTCGTCACTTGGCGATCGGGTTTCTTCCTGCCAAAATACGCCCAGGCTCGACTGGCTCTCCTAGACGCCCTGCTCAAAGGTATTACTTTCGCCATCCACCCTTCCCATCTGCAACAAGCCCATCATATGGCACCCAATGAAAAGGTGCGAACCACAGACCAACAACAAATCCAAGCGTGGCTAAAAAGGCGCATCGCAGCTTGCAGAAAAGAAGCCACTGGCACCCTAAATAGCAACCGATCCTTCAAACCCACCACCTCTCTTCCCATTTTATGCGGAAATTCCCAGGAAATCTGCGGTCTGAATTCTCGAAGCCGCAGCTCTCAATTACGGGAACTCAAAAGAACAATTGAATCCGAGCTTTATCTAGAAGCATTACCCGGCATTTGGCAAGAAAGCTTTCGAGGAGATTGGTTGCCTTTTGTTAGTTTGCTTTTGGCAGATTCTATTAAAAATCATCCGGAAATATCGGCATTTTTATCTGCCGAAACTGAAAAATTTGCCGATTTTGAGTGGGAGGTATTTAAGAGTGAACGTGATATCCAGAACCTAGTGCAGCAGGTGACGGAAGTGTTAGACAATCCTCAAACCTGTCTTGGAGCTGTGCAAATCATTGATTTTGATATTGATATTCTGCGCCAAGAACTCAGAGAGTGGTCGCAACAGAAAGTGGGGCTGAGTGTCATTGATGATGAATTAAATCGGGAAACGGAAAGAGAATTACCTGCTAGGGATCCGAAAGTAGAGACGGTTTTAAAATTATTAGAAAACAGTCAAGAACGAGAAGGGGAAACTTCAGCTTTCGAGCGGCGGATGGCGAGAGGTAAAATTCAGGACAATATGCCTTCCGTATCTCCGAAATCGAACCGCCAAAGCGAGGAAGAACAACCTGTGGTGTTGACTGGTTTACCGGTACCGAGTCGAAATACTAGCAATGGAATTCGTCCGCACTGGAAATGCTTGAATACGCTCACGGGTCATTCAGACTCGGTGGTGTCTGTGGTGTTTGGAGTGCAAACCCCCGAAAATCGTCAGCGATCGTCTTACACGTTAGTCAGTGGTAGTTGGGATAAGAGCATTAATATTTGGCAGCTTAAAAGCAGCGGACGCACCCACGGAATGCCTCATACCCTGCGGGATAATTCGGCTTCGGTTTATTCGGTGGCGCTCAGTCAAGATCATCAATATCTGGCGAGTGGTTGTGTGGATTATCGGGTGCGGTTATGGCATTTGCCAACTAGCCGACGGGTGAATACTTTATTGGGTCATTCGGTGTCGATTTATTCGGTGGCCTTTAGTCCGGATGGTCGGCTTTTAGCGAGTGGAAGTGGAGACCAAACGATTAAGATTTGGCAGGTGGAAACGGGAGAGTTAGTGGGGACTTTAATCGGGCATTCTGGGTTTATTTATTCGATTGCTTTTAGTCCGGATGGGGAGCTTTTGGTGAGTGGGAGTGAAGATAAAACGATTAAGATTTGGCAGGTGAAAACTTTGCAATTGGTGCGGACGCTGATTGGGAATTCGGCAGTGACTTCTGTGTCGTTAAGTCGCAATGGTCATGTATTGGCGAGTGGGAGTATGGATGAAACGATTAAGCTGTGGCATCTTAAGGAGACGACTTCGGAAGGAGGCACGCGACCCGCACCCACTCGAACTTTGCGGGGTCATACGGCGCAGGTTTTGTGCGTGGCGATCGCTCCGCGATTGCAGATTCTAGCCAGTGGTAGCCATGATAAGACGATTAAGTTGTGGCATTTGGAAACCGGAGAACACATCGGCACCCTTTCAGGACATTTAGATTCGGTGAATGCGGTGGCGTTTAGTCCGGATGGTCATTTCCTGGCGAGTGGTTCTCACGATAAGATGATTAAGATTTGGCGGGCGGTGGGATAATGATTCGGGGTGGCGGCGATCGCTCTTTACTCGCCGCTGAGAAATTCTAGGTAAGCGTTACTTAGCTCTTTGACCGCTAAGTCGTAGAATTGCTTACCATGTTCCGGGGTGGCTAAGGCAGAATTAGACCCCATGCGACCATCGGGATATCGGCGGCGGAAATCAGCCGCACCATAGATGGGATGTCCGGAGGCGACTTCTTTTGACAAGGGGGCTTGTTTGATGGCTTCTGGATAGAGATACTGGGTGACGGCGACTTCGCTGGGGGTGGCATGGGAGCCTTCTTCGTTCCCGTAGAGTTCTTTGGCGAGTTTGTACACTGAGCTACAGGTAAACCAGTTGGCAACTCGACATTGGACGCGATCGCCATTCGGCACTTGCAAGTCGTTGAGGACGGCGTAGGTTTCGGAAAAAGCCGCTTTCAGGGTGGCGATATTGCCGCCGTGACCGTTAATAAAGAAAAATTTGGTAAATCCCGCCCGGGTTAAGCTGGTAACGTAATCTCGGATGACTTGAATCAGGGTGCTGGGTCGTAGACTGATGGTGCCTGGAAAGGCGGTATGATGCAGGGCCATCCCCACGTTAATCGTCGGTGCAACGATCGCCTGGGTGGCTTCACCTACGCCTCGGGCGATCGCCTCGGCACAAATCGCATCGGTACCGATCGCACCAATCGGACCATGTTGTTCCGTAGAACCAATCGGAAAAATAATTCCAGTGGATTGCTTCAAATAGGCTTCAACTTCCGGCCAGGTACTTAAATGCAGCAGCATAATCGATAAGAGTAAGCGTACAGACTTTATCCTAACCAGAGTTGGTCTGCAATGCCACCGCAATTGGCAGTCAAAGCCGGATTATGCCCCACGGCGATCGCTGAAGTGTTCTTGGCGATCGCCTGTTGCAATCTGCTGACTTAATTCTCGTTTAGCTCACCAAGGAGTCTTCTCTCCCTCCTTTTTGTGAATCCAACTGCTCTCATTTGTATGCTCTCTTACCTGCGTTGTTTGGTTTTTTCTCTTTGACCGAATAAGGTTTGAGTTTGAATTTTGTTTGAAAATTTGGTTTAAAATTATATCACAGAAAAGTCCAAAAATCAACAAAAATTAATTCGGACTTAATGTTTGTTCGGACAGAGACGGTGTAGTGGGAGAGAAACTGGACTTAAAATCGGCTTGGGAACCCGCCTCGGTTGCTAAGCGCGTAACTTTTTTGTGAAGAAAACGGGTTACTCAGCTCTAGTAAACTGACGCTCTGGGGGTGAGGATTTTTCAAATAAAAAGCATCACAAAATTTACTCTCCAAGTGGATGAACGCTGTAGGTTGGGCAACCCTGGAGGGTCGGCGATGCGGTAGGGGAAGGGCGCAGATAATGGCATGGCGGCATTTGGGGTCAAGCACTGTAGGCGAATCGGCGTCAATGGGAGGGTCGTCTTTGTTAGGAAATTTTCGCGCTGAAATGTGCCGAGAGGGGAGGGGTGAAAACCCATACCAACTCACCGATCCCCGCCCTAAGCTGAAAGTCTACATATTTTGTTATATTAGCCAACTCTATTTACAGGCCGTTTTATTGTAAAAATGGGGATGGTATTAGAAACAACAATCACTAACCATGTTTTCTCTGGAAGCGACCACAAATCTTCCCAGACCAGAACTCAGCCAAGGAAATCGGGTCTTAGTCGTCGAAGATGAAGACCTGATTCGGGAAATGCTGGTTCTCGCGTTAGAAGAAGAAGGTTACGAGGTCACAATTGCCGCCGACGGACAAAGCGCCCTGAACTGTTTCTATGGCACAGAGGTTATGCCAGGAGAATTTCCATTCGATCTAATTGTGTTGGATCTGATGCTGCCTCAAGTTAACGGGCTGGATTTGTGTCGGTTATTACGTCATCAAGGAAACCCAGTGCCGATTTTGATTCTTAGTGCTAAAGGCAGTGAAACCGATCGCGTTTTAGGATTGGAAGTCGGAGCAGATGACTATTTGACGAAACCGTTTAGTATGCGCGAGTTAATTGCGCGGTGTCGGGCGTTGCTGCGCCGCCAACGGTTAAACGGTTTGCCAGAGCCACCACTGCTCAAGTTTGGCGAGATTACTTTGTCGCCACAAGAGTGCAGAGTTACCGTGGGCGATCGTCAAGTCAATCTCTCGCCCAAAGAGTTTCGCTTGCTGGAGCTATTTATGAGTTATCCGCGACGGGTGTGGTCCCGGGATCAGTTGCTCGATCGCGTGTGGGGAGCAGATTTTGTTGGGGATAGCAAAACGGTTGACGTCCACATTCGCTGGTTGCGAGAGAAATTAGAACGGGATCCGAGTCAGCCAGAGTACATTATTACCGTCAGGGGGTTTGGCTATCGGTTAGGATAAAAGGTAGCGATTAGCCATCAGCCATTCGCGCACAAGCTCGAGAAATAGGCGATCGGGTCACTATAGCAGAATTTGGCCGATTTCCACTGCCCAGTTTAAGGAAATATCCGCTCGGATTCGATGGCTGAGCCGCATTTGCTTTCAATGATTAAGGAGAAATCAGGCTAGATGGCTTTAGTCGCATTTTTCCTCGGACTTGCCCTAGGGATGGGGTTTTGGCTGGGCGAGCAATTATGGCTCCGCAAACAGTTGCGGCAATTTTTGGGTGGATTGCCAATGGATTCGTTTGGCTTATATATGCCAATGATGTCGCGTCTGCGGCGAGCTATTTCCTTAATCAGACAAGAGCAACAAGAGCTAGAGGTACAACTGCAAACCTGGCATCAATTAGTGCAACTCGCCCCGATTGGATATCTTCAGGTGGATGAAGAAAACCAGCTCTTGTGGTGTAACGAGCAAGCACAACAGCTTTTGCAGATTCAAAAATGGGAACCCCACTCGCCTCGGTTGCTGCTGAAGTTCGTGCGATCCTACGAGTTAGATCAACTGATCGAGACCACTCGTCAGCAACAAAAGCCTCAAATGCGAGAGTGGGTATTTCATCCGGCGTGTCAAAGCGGATCGGATGTGGGGAAAACGCGATCGCTCACCCTGCGCGGACATAGCTGCCCCTTAAATAACGGTCAAGTGGGGGTGTTTTTAGAAAACCGACAACCCTTAGTCAGCCTCGCTCAAAACCGCAACCGCTGGATTTCCGATTTGGCTCACGAACTCAAAACCCCCCTGACTTCAATTCGCTTAGTGGCGGAAGCGTTACAGGGACGTCTGGAGCCTCCTTGGCGTCAGAGAGTGGAGCGTTTGTTTGAGGAAACCAATCGATTGATTCAGCTCGTCCAAGACTGGTTAGAACTCAGCCAAATGGAAGTGGATCCCGGGAACAATCTGGCTTGCAAATCGGTGGAACTCCATGGGTTGATTCAGTCAGTCTGGCAGACCTTAGAACCTTTAGCTCGTCAAAAACAGCTACATCTAGAGTATTCTGGCTCAGATGCGGTATGGATTCAAGCCGACGAATCCCGCATCTACCGCGTATTTCTCAATATCCTCGATAATAGCATTCGCTATACTCCCGATCGCGGCACCATTCAAGCCATCGTCACTTTGCTTTCTGGAGAAGAAACGCCTACGATAGTGGAAGTTGGGGATCGGGCTTGGGTTCAAATCGATATTATAGATTCAGGATCGGGCTTTAGTGATTCGGATCTCCCTTACGTGTTCGATCGCCTTTATCGCGGAGATCCGGCTAGATCTCGGCAAGTTGCTGACTCTAGCGACCGAAAAACCAAGGCTTCTGGGGTGAGTGCCGGTTGTGGTCTGGGGTTGGCGATCGCTGACCAGATCGTTCGCGCTCATGGTGGATCCATCAAAGCCCGAAATCACCCCGAAACCGGCGGCGCTTGGTTGCAAATTAAACTCCCCTCTACTTGATGAACTTCCTGGGCGATCGTTCCCCATTTCTGAGGCTGGAGTTTTCCTAACTGTTTTCGATTTTAACTGTGGCTTTTGGGTGCAGTTGTTTCAATCTGTTGATTTAGTAGATTTATTCTAACTACCGATGGCTTCCATCGCTCGGCTCACTCCTTCGTCCTCCAATTCTAATTCTAGATTGACTCATTTTAAGCGAAAAGTTAAACGCTTAGAGCGGGATATTTTGCGAATGGGTGCCTTAGTGGAACATTCTTTCCGGCTAAGTCACCAAGCTTTGTTTGCCCGAGATTTATCCTCCGTTGAGGCAATTGCTGGAATTGATAAACAAATCGACCGCTTCTATCGCCAAATTGAGGCAGACTGCGTTCTTTTGATGACACTGCAAGCTCCCGCCGCAATGGATTCCCGCTTGCTGGGAGCCTTTATGCAGCTCGTGCGAGACCTAGAGCGCATTGGGGACTACGCGCAAGATATTTCTGAAATTGCGGTTAAACTTTTTCCCTATCCCCCGCATCCTTGTATGCCTCAAATTGAAGAAATGTCCCATCACGCTCAAGCAATGCTCGCTACCAGTCTGGTGGCACTCGCCGATCTCGATGCTGAAGTCGGTCAGCGGGTCAAACAGCTAGACTGTATTGTTGATGATGCCTACCATCATCTCTATGCTACTTTAGCCAATCAGCGAGATGTGAAAGGAGTAGTCGAACCCCTTCTATTATTAGCATTACTGATTCGTCATCTCGAACGAATGGCTGACCATGCTACTAATATCGGCCAACGAGTCGCTTACATTGTAACGGGTCATCGATGAGTGTTTCACTGCCAAAATTTATTCCCCTCTGCTGCAAAAAAGATTGGATAAACCTACAGTTTGACACTGGTGTGTGCCCCTATTTCGATGAGTCGCCAGGGAAAATGTTGGAAGACTTCCTTGGGGGTATCTAATGGTCTGTTTGAGGGGGGAAGGTTTCGCTAAGCCGGAAATTTTTAATTAGCCGCGATCGCGCGTTTTTGTCGGAGGCAAGTTAGACATCAGTCACATATATTTGCGCCAAAAATACGAGCCAATTACTTCCGCTTTATCAATTTATTTATAATAGCAGATGTTCGGCAATAGCGAGCGGTAATTTTTTTCTGCAAGCGATCGGGTTAATCATCATCAAAATAAAATTTAACGCCAATTACGTTCATTTCTTCCCTTGAATTGACGAAAGGATAAAAATAAAGCGTCTTGCCAAACCTCCAAAATTTATGGGAAGATGACTGAGTTTATAAGGACTTAAAGCTCGATGCACCAGCTCCAGGGAAACAGGGAAAATACCTATTTCCACAAAAAAGTCAAATGCATCAATCTGGATAGGCTGGTGATGCAAAGCAGTTTACTTTTTCTAATACAGTAATGCTATTTTATAGGCTCACAAATTGCCTCTCTACAGCTTGAAGCCGAGCTGTAAACAGTGTTCAAACGGCGATCGCCCCCGGGTTGATTCTGGCAAACGCGGAGCAGTTATAACCCAAGCCGGAGCTAAAGAGTCGCTGACAGTGACTTACCGAAAACCATCACCAAAACACTCCTAGGGTGGTATGTGGTTAGAGGAAAGATTTACAATCGCCATTTTAGGTAGCTTACAATGCCTAGTTGTCGGTATAGCAGCCAGCCGGGAAGCCACGGAAACTCTTAACCTGATGATTACCTCATCTTTATCTGGAACCCAAGACTTAACCTATGATAGGATGAGGAAAAAATTGATAAAAAATTAAGTGAAAAAGTTTTAAAATTATGAGTCTGGAAAATCCTCGCTCGGTTGAGCAGCGTGCCGAGGCAGTTTTATGCTAAATTTCATTCAGGCTAAATTTCAGTTTGGGGTGCTGTTAGGGTAGCTTCTCAGGTCTCCGACACCAAGGAGGCGATCGGGAAGCAAGCTCCCACCCCAAAAGCTGAGTTGCACTAATTAGCAAGGTGTGAGGAAAAAATGATGATGTCAAGGGTGTTTTGGCAGACTCTGCAATTCAGTTCGGCAGCCGTGAGTGCGGCATTGCTACTGTCCAACCAAGGAATGGCAACCGAAGTACCCGCCAACTCGGCAGTTTCCGAGTCCCCGTCTGCGGTGGCAAACCAGGAAGAGAATTTGCTACAACAACTCAAGCAATACTCTGGAGATAACCTAGACTACAGCTCAGGCAAGGCAGCACAGGGAACTGTATCAGCTACAGGTTCCCCGGTGGAGTCCAACCCAGCTACAGCAGATCCACCGGGGACTTTACTCCAAGAACTGAACCAGTATTCGCAAGTCAATTTTGATGAAGGCCCCCTAGAGCAAGTAAATTCCGTGACGGATCTGTCTGATGTTGCCCCCACAGACTGGGCATTTCAGGCGCTACGCTCCCTAGCTGAACGTTACCAATGTCTGTTAGGGTACGACGATGGCACCTATCGGGGTAATCGGGCAATGACCCGCTATGAATTTGCTGCCAGCTTGAATGCCTGTTTGCTGCGAATTCAGGAAATCATCGACAGTATAGAGCTACCAGATAATGACTTAAGCGCAATTGAGGCGTTACTCGAGGAATTTGGTGCGGAACTGGCGACCTTGAGGGGGCGAGTGGATGCGATCGAAGTCAGAGTAGCGGAATTAGAAGCCAATCAGTTCTCCACCACGACCAAACTCGGCGGTGACATTTTGTTTGCGATCGCCGATAGCTTTGGCGATGGGGCCACCCAAGGAGATAGAAGTGAATTTGCGTTTGGTAACCGGGTGCGTCTGACAATGGATACCAGCTTCACCGGAGAGGATCGCCTGCGAACTCGGTTACAGAGCGCCAACATGCCTGGGTTCAGACGCGACGTCACCGAAACCAACATGACCCGCTTATCGTTTGATACCGATACGGATAACGCTTTTGAAATTGACGAGATTTATTATCGTTTTCCTTTGGGTGACAGGGTAACGGTACAAATCGACGCGGCGAATGTGGAATTCTACGATGCCCTCGTTAATCCGTATAGCCCCATAGCCAGTAGTAACAGTGGAGCGCTATCCCGGTTTGGACGGTTTAACCCGGTGCTGCGACAAGGGAGTGGTGGCGCTGGTTTGAACATCGATTACCAATTCAGCGATGCGATCGGAGTGAATGTGGGATATATTGCCCCGGATGCAGCAACCCCGACAGCGCGCAACGGACTATTTGACGGTGAATATGCTGCCTTAGCTCAGCTCAACTTCACGCCTACGGATAATATAGGAGTAGGGATTACCTACATTAATTCTTATTATCCCGGTGGATCGGGTCTGGTGGGCAGCACTGGCAGTAGTTTTGCCAATAATCCATTTGGGGGTGTGGCGACTTCCGCCAATACTGTGTCGGCTCAAGGGAGTTTAGGGATTACTGACCAAATCGAATTAGCGGGTTGGTTTGGTTGGGTCAATGCTCAAGCCAAAGAAAGTTCCGGTGGGGTGAGCGATGACGATAATGCCACTATCCTGAACTGGGCCGCAATGGCAGTGGTTAACGATGTGGGCAAAGATGGCAGCTATTTAGCTTTTCTCGTCGGTCAACCGCCGAAAGTGACGGACAATGACTTCGATTTGCGTGAAGATTCCGATACCTCGTTGCATTTCGAGGCTCTGTATCGTTACCGCCTCAGCAGTAATATCGAAATTACTCCGGGCTTTTTCCTGGTTACGAATGCAGAACACAATGAGGAGAACGATACCGTTTGGGTGGGAACGATTCGCACGCGGTTTAAATTCTAGACCCGACCGAGTGCAAATTGGGTTCTAGAACTGGCGTTGGGGAGATCCCCCTCGTCATGGTTCGGTTCGATCGGACTGGAGAATCTGACAAGAGCAGAATATTGGTGAAAAATCTGCTCGCCCACTTGACGAAGACAATCTTAGTGATGCAAAGAGGCGCTCGGAGCCAGCCGAGTGCCTCTTTTTTATTGGTTAGGAGCGGATTTTCATACTCAAGTCGAGCCAGGTAGAGCGAGTAATGGGGGCGCTGGTGGAGATGTAGTCCACGCCGGTTTCGGCTACCGCTCGGATGGTGTCGAGGGTGATGTTTCCGGAGGCTTCTATGAGGATCCGGTTATTGTGCTGACGAATTAATGCCACACCTTGACGCATCCGATCGAGGGGCATGTTATCGAGCATAATAATGTCTGCTCCATGTTTGAGAGCTGTTTCCACATCGGCGAGGGTTTCCGTTTCGACCTCGATGGTTAAGGGGTAGGGAATTTGGGAACGAATCGACGCGATCGCCGCGCCAATCCCCCCTGCAGCGACAATGTGATTGTCTTTGATCATTACAGCGTCATCCAGTCCCATGCGATGATTCCTGGCTCCACCCACTTGAGTGGCGTACTTTTCAAGGAGCCTAAGTCCCGGGGTTGTCTTGCGAGTGTCCACAAGCTGCACCGGGAGATCGGCAATTTTCTCCACATACTGGCGGGTGACAGTGGCAATGCCACTCAGACGCATGACTAAATTAAGGGCAACTCGTTCTCCCATGAGCAGGGTATCAAGTGGGCCTTCTAAGCGAGCGATCGTCTGTCCTTGCTCAGAAAATTCACCTTCCGCAACGGATGGTTCAAACTTGACTTGCGACTCTAACAGATAGAAGACGCGACGAGCGACTTCTAATCCTGCAATGACTCCAGGCTCTTTGACGAGCCACTCGCCGACACCCCAGGGAGCTTCTCCTATATAGAGGCTGCCACTGGTGCGATCGCCGCGACCAATATCTTCTAGCAACCATCCTCGCAGTGTTGGATCCAAAACGATCCAAGGAGGTAAAACCGCTTTTTGACTCATTATGCAAACCGCCTCCACTCAAAACGACTGATTATCACGAGTTTTATTGTCCCTTAAATCCCCACCCTGCAAGGCTTTTAGGCAGAACCGAAAAAAAAATCCAAAATTTTTTCAAAAAAGGGTTGACATTCCCGAATGGGGTTGTTACATTAGTAAAGCGCCTGAAG
>NZ_JAYFEQ010000534.1:0-3446 GCF_055795085.1 Phormidium sp. CCY1219
CTCCATTTCCCCTGGCTCTCATCCCGACGCTCACCAAGCACGGGTAGAGCGCGGGGCTTCCCGCCGAGAAGCTAAATCTGGCTGGCAAATCCCTGTTGCCCTCAATGGATTCCCTGGGAAGTGTCACCCAGGCGGCATTCTTTGCCGATCCACCGCATGGATCCTTTTGACCCGGGTTCGCAAAAAAAGTGATTGCTCACTCTTGTTTTAAGTTAGTTTACAAACCGGAATCTATTCACATTAAATGCCGATTTTTAAGCCAGATGCAGGGAAAAAGTCTTTTTCAAGCTGGGATGACTTTCTATTAAAACCACTGGCGCGATCGCTCCAATTTGCCTGCTGCTCCACCCCCTGGTTTTTCGCCCACCAAACCACAGATGCAGCCCCCGCAACCCCCCTGGCATTTCCCCGCCCCCAATCTTGCAGGAAAACGAAACCTTCAACTAAGCCAAAAGACGGATTTTGACAGGGATTTTTTACGCTATCATACAGATGAGAGCGGCGATCCCTGATTTTTCGCCATCAATCCTAGTCCGGTAAGGTTTTTTGTTTGCTGGCTGCTATGTGGGGTTTGCCTGCGATCCCGATGCATCTACCCTGAAGGGACAGACTACGATCGAAATCACTAAAGTTCAGAACGAAAGTCACAACCAAACGGAGGTTTAAATCACAATTATTCTCAAAAAAATAACCCATAGTAGAACTATAGGGCTGTCAAAACAAATCGTACTTACACTAGGGGAAAAATGGTAATTCAGGGAAATTTCTACAAACGAACTATTTCAGAAATTTTTTGTGAAATTTGGCGGAGTGGTCGCATTACTTACCTGGAACGCTGGGGGTTGATGTCCGCACTGCTGAAGGATTCTCTGACGCAAGAAGAGATGGATGCCATCAATCGACTGATTCATGCGGTCCGTCGCGGATGGCTGAAAGTCGTTGATTGATCCCGAGGTCGGTTTATCGGTCGGTTCGATCCACCCCGGGTCTGTGCGTCATTTCCACTCATCGAAAATCAGGAGCGATCGCGCCACACACTGCGATCGCCCCTGATTTTCCCATGCTCGTACTCCCCCGCCAATATCAACGCCCCACCCCCCGCAAACAGAAAAATTGAGAATTGAGACGGGAAAAACTCCCAATTCCCAATTCCCAATTCCCAATTCTCAATTCAAGCCCAATCCCGGGTGAAATAGTTTCCCTTACTTGCGGACTTTGCCATTCGGCTGGATTGTCCCGGAAAGATTTGCGCCGCGCAGGTTCACATTCACCACATTCGCTTTTCTCAGGTTGGCGGAACTCAAATCCGCTTGACTGAGATCCGTATCGATCAGGTGCGATTCCATCAGATTCGCCGAACTCAAATTCGCCTCACTCAAGTTCGCCTGAATCAAATAGGCCCCACTGAGATTGGTCAGGCTCAGATCCGCCCCCTGAAAGTTGGCTCCCGTCAATAATTTTTGACTCAAATCCGCCCCACTTAAATCCGATCCACTCAGGTTAATCCCACTTAATTGGGCACCCTTGAGACAGACCTGGGTCAAATCGCTATAGCTCAAATCGGCTTTACTCAGATTCGCTCCCGCCAAGTTGACATCCTGCAATTCTGCTTTGCTCAGAGTTGCCCAGTTCAAAAGCGCCTCGCTCAAGTTCGAGTGGTTGAGATTGGCACCTTTTAAATTCGCTTTTCGCAGATCGGCTCCACTCAGGGAAGCTTGTTTCAGTTTGGCTCGCGTCAAGTTGGCTTCACTGAGGTTCGCTTGGCTCAAATTAGCTTTATTAAGGCTTGCTAACTGGAGATTAGCCTGTTGCAAATCTGAAGCGCTCAAATTAGTGCCAATTAAATAGGTCTGACTCAGATCGCAGTTATTTAATTGCGCGCCACTGAGGTTGGCTCCACTGACATCGGCTTTTGTCAAAATCGCCCCAGAGAGATTCGCCCCACTTAAGTCGGCCCAATTCAAATGAGCGCCGCTCAAATTGGCTCCCGCCAAATTAGCACCGCTGAGATTTGCGCCACTGAGACTTGCTCCACTGAGGTTGGCGCGATGTAAGTTAGCTCCTCTAAGATCGGCTTTGGTAAGGCTGACCCCACTCAGATATGCACCACTGAGATTTGAATCTTTTAAATCGGCTTTGATTAAGCTGAGCCGACTAAAATCTCTCGATCCCCGGGCATATTGCTGTAGAAGTTCCTCTTTACTAAAGCTGAGTCTAGGATCGCTTATGAGATCAGCCGTCATAATAAACTCGCCTTTTTTATAGATCTTTAGCTTTCTTTTAGGATCGTAATAAAAATCCTCTCCCTAGGGAAACCGGATTTTTGCTGAATTACAGTTAAGTTTTGTTACGAAGTTTACTCGGATACAGATTTTTTCACATTTATTTGATTTTGCCAGGGATGGCGGGTCGCCAGATGGAACCCTTACCAACGTTGACCCCATATTTGCATCCGGACTTCGGAACACCTAAGCGTTTATACTCAATCCTACTGTGGATTAAACCACAAAATGGGCGCGATTGATTGCCCCGGCAGGGGGAAGGAGGGAAAAAACCAGGGAACATGTTTTCGACTGCGCTTGTTTCCTGTCGCCCCAGTAATTTTACGGAGTGGCTCGGGATCGGAAGTTCTCTATCAAGGCAGTTGACAAAAATAATTTTTTATGGTAATAAACCAAAAACTGGGTGAATTGCCGTTGGCGAAGCGAAAGAGTATTGTCGGATAATAAACCAAGGCTCAAGCTAGTAAGCTGAAATCATGCGGAGGATAAATCATGGCACTGACACCCTCGACGATGTTGCCCCTGGGAACCCAGGCACCGGCTTTTGAACTCCCGGATGTGGTTTCCGGGGAAAGGATTTCTCTGGAGAGTTTTCGCGATCGCCAGGGACTGCTGGTGATGTTCATTTGCCGACATTGCCCCTTTGTCAAGCACGTGCAAGACGAGCTAGCGGCGATCGGCAAAGACTACTCGAACTCGAACCTGGGAATTGTGGCGATTAGCGCCAATAGCGTGGAAACTCACCCGCAAGACGGTCCGGAAAAGCTCAAAGAAATGGTGCAAGAGGTGGGATTTTCTTTCCCGTTATGTTACGACGAAACCCAGGAGGTGGCGAAGGCATACACCGCTGCTTGCACGCCGGATTTCTTTTTATTCGACGCCGATCGCAAGTTGGTTTATCGCGGTCAATTGGATGATAGCCGTCCGAGCAGCAGCGTGCCGGTGACGGGGAAAGATTTGCGAGGGGCGATCGATGCGGTTTTGGCGGGCAAACCGGTGAGCGAAGCGCAAAAACCGAGCGTTGGCTGCAATATTAAATGGAAGCCAGGGAACGAACCACCCTATTTTGGAGCTGCGTCAACTTCTGCGGTCGCGCATACGCGCAGCTTGGACGACCCAACGTCTAACTAAGAGTTGGCGCTTACCATGCAGCCAAAAACGATA
>NZ_JAYFEQ010000535.1:0-9645 GCF_055795085.1 Phormidium sp. CCY1219
GTTTCATTATACCCGATGCCCTTTTTTTTGTCAACTGGTGGAGGCAAAAATTTTCCGGCGCAACATAGAAATTTTTGTGGTGGGCGAGGCTCACCCTACGGGGGATGAAGTGAGTTGCTTTGTGCTAAAACTTGCGCCTGCAATCAAAGCAATGCTTAACGACCCTGCCTGCCCCTACGGTTTCATTATACCCGATGCCCTTTTTTTGTCAACTGGTGGAGGCAAAAATTTTCCGGCGCAACCAAGATTAACAGACAATGAGATTTGTGTGGTAGGTATCGCCCACAGCAAGCGGGGATTATTTGAGATAAATTAGCAAATTTAAGCCTGGGATGGTGCGCGAAAGGGTCCAGAGCAAAAGGGTGAGATAGAGAATGCCCAGACTCCACTGATACCATACTAACGTACTAATCAAACCTGGGAGATTTTTGTCGCGCACCCGGATATCGTTAAAGCCAAATTTGAGTAAGTTATTGAGACTAAAATCGTAGTAATTGAGCCAATTCCATCGCCTTTCGCTTAAAATCGGGAGGTAGCGATCGCGGAAAAAAGCAAAGCGGGGGATGATAGGTAAGCGCCCGATCGCCAAGCGTAGCTGACGGATTCCGCCATCCTCGACAAAATAGCTGATTTCGAGGCTATCGATATGGGGGGATTGGCGATAAAAGAACCAGAGCAAAAGCGCGGGAATTGGTAGAAAGAGTATCACCAAACAAGCTAACGTTAAACCGGGGCGATCGCTGGTTCTAAAAATAGCCAGAATGCCGGCACTAGAAAGAAAGCTAAAAATTCCCAGAATCCAAGCGGTTTCGAAGACAGTGGGAATTTGGGGTTGGGGTTGAAAAGGGCGATAGCGATCGACGAACCAAAACAACAATCCAAAGTAAGAGATCGCCATCATTCCGACGCCAAAAACCAGCCAAAAACTGCTACCATAGCAACTGAGTAGCAGCAGCAAGCTGACCCCCAACCAGCGAATAGTGGTTCGCAACCAGCCGGCGAGGGAAAGGGGTTCGCCCGCAATGGCGCGATCGCGGAGTTTAATATAAGTTGCCAAATCGATTTCTTCGATAGTGAGAAGTTCGCTCAGGGTACCAAACAATCGTTCTTGTTGCGCGTTAGCGATCGCCTTGATTTGTGGGGGGGATAGGCCCAACTTGCGTAAGGTTTTGATTGAAGCGCGATTAATATTCACCCCAAAGATGCGCTGAAGTAAGTCTTTTTGCCTTAATTTTTCGCGCATATATTCGATTTGATTGGCGTCAGCAATTTGTTCTTGCTCGCGAAAATTTCGCACCAACTGACGCAACAGGGTTTCGTTTCCTTGTAAGGTAGTGACGGACAGTTTTTTGCCAATTTGTCCCGGATCGCCAGTGATTTCTGAGGTGTCGGATTCAAAACTCAATCCCGCCACCTCGATCCAGGCGTTGCGACTAAATGTAGCGTCACTTAACGCCAAGCGATCGCGAATTCTCGCCCCGCGCAAGTTGACAGGTTTGCTAAACCGCGCTTCGCGAAAACTAGCTAACTTTTCAAACGTCGTTTCCGTTAAAAAGAGAGATTCGGTGAATTTGGCGCGGGAAAAGAGCGCTCTATCTTGCCACTGAGAGCCACTAAAATCCGCATTGTTCTCCCACAGGGTGCGACTGAAGTTTCCCGTACCGCTAACATTAACTTGATTAAAATTTCCAGTAGTTTTAAAGCGACTTTTCTGGAAATTTACCCCTTGCTGGAATAGCACTCGATTAAAGCCGGATTTTTCAAAAAAAATACTGCCACGAAACTCAGCACTATCGGCAAAAATCGAGCTATAAAAAAGCGCCGATTGGCTAAATCGCGCCTCAGAAAAATCGGCATTTTTTTCAAATGTAGCGCCCATTGCTTCCAGGCGATCGAGAAAAAAAGTATTGTTAAAATGAACCGAACCGATAAACCGGGTTTGTACCAATTTTACCGGGGCTTTAAACACTGCAATTTGCACCGATTCTGGGGCGACACCCACCAGCGATCGGGAGAGTTGACTCAGGCGCAATAACCGGGAGCGATCGCGCTGCAATTGTTCTCGTTCTTGTGGGGGAAATAATGGCAATAATGCATCGCCATACAAGGGCGCGCGCAAACCGAGTTCCGTACCAAAAAACTCTCCTTTAATAATCGAATGGGATAAGTCTAGCGCCACTGCGGCACTGGACCGATTCAGTTCAGTTTGTAAGGTTTGATAAAAGCGATCGCGAAATTCCCGATTTTCTGGAGTTAAATCCACGATAAACTCGCGCAGGTCAATGGTGGGAATTCCATCAGATATCCCTGGCGACTCCACCCGTTCTGCTAATCGTTCCACGGTTAAAATCGGCAGTTCTGAATGATTAGACCACTGATTGTCCGACAAACTGGCGGCCAATGTGGGTAGGTTTATCGGGCATAATATTACCACAAATACGGACAAAAGTAAAGCGATTGTAAGTTTTTTAAACATATTCCAGGGATGGCAATGTGCGGAAAATGATTGCAAGAATGGCAGGCGAAAAGCGGGGGTGGGCGCGTTTCCTGTTTGGGGAAAGCGCGCCTGAATTTAGCGGGAATTACTCGCGAATCTGCAAAGCAATTTTACCGAGCATCGAACCCGTTTCTAGTAAATCGTGAGCGGCACTTGCGTCAGCCAGGGGAAAGGTTTTAGAAAGCTGAACTTTGAGCTTATTTTCATCGATTAAGCGAGCGCATTGCTGCAATATTTTTCCTTGGTCTTGCTGTTCGACAATCAGGTTTTGCAGCATGGGGGTAAGCATCAGTTCTAAACCGATTCGCAGGTTTCGCAGTCTGGCAGTTTTCAAGGTACCGTATTCGGGATTTGGCTCTAAAATTGTGACCAAATCGCCATAAATTTTCACCGCAGGACAGGTTTGGAAAAAGGTTTCGCCGCCTACGGTGTCGAATGCCACATCTACGCCTTCGCCGTTAGTCCATTCCATCACCGCTTCTACCACATCTTTTTGCTTGTAGAATATGGGTAAATCGGCACCGAGTTGGCGGACGAAATCGGCTTTTTCCTGGGTACTGACGGTGGTACAAACGTCAGCGCCTTGGAGTTTGGCAAGCTGAATTGCCACATGACCCACGCCACCGGCACCGGCATGAATTAATGCCTTTTGTCCTGCTTGCAAATTGGCGCGATCGTACAATGATTCCCAGGCGGTAATTAACACTAACGGGGCGACTGCAGCTTCGGTAAAATTCAAAGATTTGGGTTTGTGAGCCACAAATCGTTCGTCTACCACTGCATATTCGGCATAGTTTCCGTGGGGACCGCCCACACCGCCATGACAGAAGTACACTTCGTCTCCCACGCGAATGTTTTGCACGTCGGAGGCGATCGCTTCTACCACGCCAGCGCCATCACAGCCTAAAATCATCGGGCTTTTATCCGCATTCATTAGCGGACCGCGCTTGCGGAGTTTGGTATCGATGGGGTTAACGCCCGCCGCATAAAGCCGCACTAAGATATCGCGATTATTTTCCAGTTTTGGATCGGCGACATCTTGCATTTGTAAGACATCTGTACCGCCCGGTTGAGTCATTACCACTGCTTTCATGGTTGCTTTCCTTTGAGGTTGTCTCTACTCATCAAATGGGTTTGGAGAAATCGGCGGGGTGAAATCCTTTACCCACCGACTTAGTTGTTTATCCTACCCGATCGCGCCGATGAAAATCTGCCCCTACAGAATAAATTCCGGAGTTATGCAGCACCTTCACGGGGAGGGAGGGTAACTCGTTGCCCACCCTACAGGGTGTGACGGAAGCTGGCGGTTGTCTGTGGGGAGAAATAAAAAGCACAATTGCGCTGATGTAACGAGTTGATGTGAGGAACTCCTCCCCAGGGGTTAACTTTTTTCTACTCGTTCGATTTCGGGTTCGGTAAGTTGGTACAAACAATAGATAATTTTGTCAATCAGTTTATCCGTAGCGGCGATACGGCTTTTGAGGGGCAATGTTTGGGTTAAACTGGTTTGATAGTCTGCCTGGATTTTTTCGCGGTGCGATCGCGCTTGAATATCCACCGACAATCGCCCTTTGTTTTTCTCTAAAATGGCGAACAATTGTTCTTCGGTTAGGGGCAATTCAGATTTTTGATAGTCGCCCAGATAGTTTCGCAACTGGGTTTTGTTGCTTAAGGTATCGATAGAGGTGCCGATTTCGGCTTCTAAGGTAGCGAGAAAATCTGCTATATTTGCCGAGAGTTGTTCGTTCAGAGTTAGCATTTGTTTGGCGAGGTGGGCGAGCAAGTCGTGAATCACATCGGTGCGGCGATAGCGCAGGTGATGCTGCACGAAGCCCATGATGCAGATATCGTCGCCTTTTCCCAGACAATATTCGGTGGTATCGATTGCTTTTTCGCGGTAGCGATCGCGCTCGGCTGGTGGTGTATTAAACTCAAACTGGTAAATGGGAAAGCGCTGTAAGTAATGGGTTTTGTAGCGAAAGTAATTCCCGCGCAAAGGGGTACCGATTTTCGTCAAAAAGAACCAGAGCAACTTGCTATTTAATAAGGCAATCAGGGTATAAAGATTGAGGGGAATTTCCGGGTGGGGGACAATGGCATAGGTGGTATCGGCATGAATTAAATGGGCATCGAAACTGAGGGTCATGTTGCCATAGTGGCAAATATCCGGGACTAAAATTTTGTCAGCGGCGAAGCGATGGGGATTGCGAGAATTCCAGAGGGCATACCAGGATTCATAGGACATGCGATCGGAACCGCGTTGTTGCAATGTGGCTTGATTTTGCTGTAAATAGCGATAGGCGAGGGGAAATTGTTCTTGTAGTTGTGCTTCGGAATACAAACTGATGCGATCGCCGATAATTTGATAGGGATAGAGGATAAATCGGCGGGGATGAATGCTTCCGAAGCGGTGGATATCTTCTCCTTTCACAAAGGGTTTGAGAATGTTTCGCTCGATTTGAATGGGTTGTTGCAGTTGGGGGGAAAAGACAGCGATCGCCTCGGAAGTTGCTGGGGAAGTTTGCGGGGCGATCGCCTCTAACACGAACACATCGTTTAATCCCGTCACTACACCTTGGTAAATCCCTTCCACGAGTTCGGATAAGGGAATCGTGCAACGGTCTAACTTACTGAAAATATCCTTTTCTGCCACTTGAGTGAAGACCCATGCTTCTGCATTTTGAGAGTGCTTGAATATCATTGTAAACTCCTTCGGTTTAATCTGGTTTAACACGGCTGCAATTTGCCGCACATCTGAATTGACATCTGGTATTTCATAATAGTACAAAATGGGCTGTAAAGAATGCTGAAGGAATATCAAACAAGTGTAGGTAGTGGCATCGGCAAAGACTTGATTGCTGCCAAAGCTGCAAAGGCGGTAGGAAAGGGGTTGATTGCTGATATAGTGGCGGATTCCCTTGCCAAAGTCGGCGGTAGTGAAGTGATGGGGAAGAATCATGCCGACTCTACCGGTGGGGGAAATAAGTTGCGCGGCGAGTTCGAGGAATAATACGGATAAATCGTATTTACCGGTGGCGGCGGTAAAGCGGATTTTATAATAGTTGGCAAGGCGAGAATTGCGGGGGAGATTTTTGGGTGGGCGTTGATAGGGAGGATTGGCGATCGCGGCATCAAATCCGGGGGAATGGCAGCGATTGAAAATGTCGGGAAATTCCGAGAACCAGTTAAACCATTCTACATCTTGACAAAACTTTTGCGCTAATTGTATAATTTGCAGAGTGGGAGGTTTTGACCGTTCGTGCGGAAAAATGCTGAGGAGAGAATTGGCGCAGCGCAAGTGAGAATTGAGACCCTGGAAGGGGGTCGCGAGGGTGCAGAAATGCAGCCACAAGCTGACCTTGGCTAAGTCTACCGCCATCGGGTTTAAATCCACCCCGTAAATGCAGTGTTGGACGATCGCTTGCTTGAGGCGTTGAGTGCGGTGGCGCGCAGAAGGAACGGGGGAGATTTTGGCTGGTTTTCGGGGATAAAAAATCTCGGGTTGCAGGCGATCGAGATGATGTAAAATGGGGTTATCCTCCGGATGCTGCTGGAGCATTTCCATCAGGCGATCGCCGATAAAATCCACTGCTGCGAGTAAAAAAACCCCGCTACCCATTGCCGGATCGCAGACTTTAATATCCAGCAGTAGATTCCATGCTTGCTGCTGAAGGCGATCGCGCTGCTGCTGCAATTGTGCGGTTGTAGTATCGATTTGCGCCCATTGACGAATCAGCTCTTGAAATTGGGCGGCGCGTCGTTCTATAATGGGAGTTAGAGTCTGAGAAACGATATATTGAACGATATAATCCGGAGTGTAATAAGACCCGGTGGCTTTGCGTTTTTTCTTGTCGGGTACCAGATGTACCGTGGCGCGATCGCCGTCTTTGATAATCAAGCGATAGTCCAGGAGTTTTTCATAAATCGACCCCAACAGCGACACGGCGATCGCGTTATAATCGATGGGAGTGTCTTCAATGCGGGTGAGGCTTTTCAAGATCCGTGCAAGTACCGCATTGCTGAGGGAATAGCGGGTGAAAAATTCTCGGGTTGAGGGAGAAATCTCGAACAAGGAACAAGCAGAATGGTGCCCCACAGGGTGAGGAGATGAGATGGGGAAACGCTCAAACAAATGCAGCAGGGTAGAGTAAATGGTGGTGGAATCGAGAGATGGAGGGTCTTCGATAAATTGAGTGAGGAGATGCTGTAACTGCTGCTGAGAAGAAGGCTCTAATAAATTGCGCGAATCAGCAAAGAGCAAACACAGGAGTTTGTAGAGGAATGATACCGTAGCGTCATAAACCGAGCACAGATGAGAAGTGCGGCGAGAAACGCCGGGAGGCGATGCCAGGAAACCCCCAGCGATCGCGGGAAAAATCTCGGATAAAATTCGTTTTTGCAGTAAGGTGTCAATGTCCCGCATGCTGGGTATTGCATTTGAAACAATGCGTTATGCCACCGAGAGATATAGCCAGAGGTGCTCTAAGATTGACGCGATCGCGCCTGATGGGTTCGCACCAGTTTTGGGTAACAATGGAACAAGGCGATCGATGGATTGAGAGAAAGGTTTGATGAGATAATAAAATTATCGAGTTGGGTGCGCTCTAGCAGGGCGAACGCACCCGAGGGAAAGGGAAAAATCGGGATTAAAAGGTTTCCTCACGCCAGAGGGCGATTCCGCCTAATAACCCATTGATATTGGGGATAATTTCGGCATTGGGTGGCAACTCGAAATTGATATTTTCTGCTTCGCCGCCGCCGATGTAGAGGCGATCGTAATTAAACAACTGTTCCATAGAGGCGATCGCCCGTTGCAGTCGCTTATTCCAGCGTTTTTTACCCACAGATTCTAACGCGGCGCGACCTAATTGTTCCTCATAGGTTTGCTTTTTGCGGAAGCGATGGTGGCCCAATTCCAGATTGGGGACCAACTTGCCATCCACAAACAAGGCGCTACCAAATCCAGTGCCCAGGGCGATCGTCAGTTCGATGCCCGTTCCGGAGATTGCGCCTAACCCCTGCACGTCTGCGTCATTGCAGACGCGAACGGGTTTGCCCAACAGATAAGAGAGTTTATCTGCGATCGCGAACGCCTCCCAATCGGAATGCAAATTCACGGCGGTGTAGGTGATGCCGTGACGAACCACACCGGGAAAGCCCACAGAGACGCGGTGAAATTCACCTTGCTGTGCGGCTAAAGAGGCGATCGCCTCCAGAACCGGTTCGGGTTTAGCGGGTTTTGGCGTTTGCACGCGGTTGCGATCGCTAAGCGCCTCGCCGACTTCATTTAAGACAATAGTTTTAATCCCACTCCCGCCAATATCCACGGCGAGGGTAAGGATAGAGTCGTTGGTTTGAGTCATTGCACTACTCATAGGAAAAATTGCACGGAAGAAAATCGCATATTGCAACACCCGTTCCCAGGGAATTCCTGGGAACGAGTTTATCCGCTACTGCCACCAACCGGGAACCGACCGAAGGATAAACCGCTTACATGGTTAGGGATTGAGGTTGGTGTTCGATTAACTGAGCCAAATCTTGTAAAAACGCTGCAGCATGAGCGCCGTAAATAATCCGGTGGTCGCAAGTAATATTCACTGTCACTTGACGACGGACACCCATCATCCCTTCTGGGGTAGCAAACACTTGCGGTTGAAATCCACCGATCGCGAGAATCGAACCTTGTCCCGGAGGCAAGATAGCATCAAAGCTGTCTACCCCATACATGCCCAAATTGGACAAGCTAAAGGTGCCGCTGTTGTACTCGTGGGGTTGCAACTGCTTCAGTCTAGCCCGTTCTACCAAATCCTTCCAGGTGCGAGAGAGGGAGTAAATATCCACGCTATCGGCATTTTGCAGCACTGGGGTAATCAATCCCCCATCGCCCATTGCCACAGCCACGGCGATATTAATTTGCGAGTGATGCTGAATGCCGCCTTCGGTGTAGCTAGCATTGAGCAACGGATGTTTTTGCAAGGTCAGAGCAACCGCTTTTGCCAGCAAAGCGGTCATCGTCACGCCCTTAGATTTAATTTTTTTGTAAAGCGCTTCCAGGTTATCCGTGGGAATGGTATAGCTGACGTGGAAGACAGGAACCTCTAGGGCTGCCACCATATTCCGCACCACGGCATTTTGCAGGGTATTCAATTGCTCCACATCGCCTTTTGGCGCGCCGGAAGCCCCCATTGCAGAAGCGGCGGCGGGTTGTGGCTGGCGCTGGGGTGCGGCGGGGGCGCTGGGTTGCGCTTGGGGTTGCTTTTCTTTGCCTGCGGCGGCTTCCACATCTTCGGCGACGATGCGACCGTGAGGCCCACTGCCTTGTAGCTGACTCAGGTTAACCTGTAATTCCTTGGCCTTCTTTTTCGCGCGCGGCGAAGCGATGGTGCGTCCGTTTTGGCGACTGGGGGTTTGTTGCGTATTCGCTTTGCTGGGTTGTTTTTCTTCTTTTTCTTGTGGGGCAGAGGGTGCCTGGGATTGGGATCCGCTGCTTTGGTCTTTTTGGTTGGCTGCTTGCTGCTTGGCGGTTTCGATTTCCGCTTCGGTTTCTGCCAATAAAGCGATGGTGGATCCGACCGAGGCCACTTCTCCAGATTCCACGAGAATGGTGGCTAGATAGCCCTCATGGAAGGACTCTACATCCATGTCTGCTTTGTCAGACTCCACAACCACCACCGTTTCGCCCTTTTCCACTTTGTCTCCGGGGGATTTTTCCCATGACACGATTTTGCCTTCGGTCATGGTGGAACTCAGGGCAGGCATGAACACTTCGTTAATCATAGGTGGCTTCTTTTGCGACGCTGAAAACTAAAATAGTTAAACTAAGTAATTTTATCACTAAAACTACTCGTCTTCAAAACCGGACTTGAGACTTTCACCTCATCCGGCTCCTCAACAATTTGGCCTTTGTCATAGGTACCGAGGCTACCATCGCTGGTAGTCTTTACATCGTGGCAATGTCTATGGAGAAGTTGGAGGTTTTTGTATTCATCCTTTCCGCCTAGGGTTTCCGGGATGATGTGGTCTACTTCCATAATGTCTTCTTCCCTGAAATATTGTCCGCAATGAGTACATTTCCCTTTTTGTTTCTTCAAGAGCTTCGATACTCTCGTTGGAACACCGGGTTGTTTACCCATTCTTGTACTCCAGTA
>NZ_JAYFEQ010000536.1:0-337 GCF_055795085.1 Phormidium sp. CCY1219
TGGGTACTGGATGCAGATATTGCAAAATGCTTCGACCGAATTGACCATGAAAAACTTCTCAATAAACTTGATGCCTTTCCGGCAATCCGACGACAAGTCAAGGCATGGCTAAAAGCAGGGGGAATTGACACCGGACAGCTATTCAAAACGGAAGAAGGCACACCGCAAGGAGGGGGAATCAGCCCCTTACTAGCAAATATTGCCCTCCACGGCATGGAAGAAAGCATCAAATCCTTAGCGGTTAAGCTACCAGGAAAAGAAAGCCGTACAAACAAACGCGATGCAATCTCGTTAATCCGTTATGCGGACGACTTCGTTATCCTGCATGAAAACAAGG
>NZ_JAYFEQ010000537.1:0-3326 GCF_055795085.1 Phormidium sp. CCY1219
CTGGTCTTCTGGTCAGGTGAGCTTGGGAAAATAAAGTCTTACCAAGCCCCTCCCTTTAGGGATGGGGTTCCTGACAACCTTGCAGTTTTGTCAAGTCCTCCATCGGAGACGAGAACGCGGTGGATGCCCGTAGGCTTTTCTATAGCTTAACCATTCAGGGTTCCTAAAGCATCCGTAAAACCAAGAAAGCTTCACCCCAGTGTTTTTACGGGATCTACCCCCCGTAAAAACACGGGAATGCGGAGGTCACAGGGGAGGGGCGGTGGCGATCGCCCCTCGGATCCGTTGAAACTCGAAAATTGAAACCTGGGGCAATTATAAATTGTTAATTGTCAATTGTCAATTTTCTCTACAGAGCAGGTAGTTTACTCTGATAGTGAAATGTTTCATTCGCAGGGAGGTCAGGTATGAGTTTTGATTACGACTTATTCGTAATTGGTGCCGGTTCAGGGGGTCTCGCCGCATCGAAACGGGCGGCGTCTTATGGGGCCAAAGTTGCCATTGCAGAAGGCGACTTAGTGGGGGGCACCTGCGTGATTCGGGGTTGCGTGCCGAAAAAGCTGATGGTGTATGCCTCGCGCTTCTCCCATCTGTATCGAGACGCCGTGGGATACGGGTGGGAGAAAGTCGAACCAAAATTTGAGTGGCAAAAACTGGTAGAGGTGGTGAACAAAGAAGTGCATCGTCTCAGCGAGATTCACATTAAGAACCTGGAAAAAGCAGGCGTAGAGCTGATGCGAGGCAAAGCCAGCTTTGTGGATCCCCACACCCTAGAAATCGACGGACGCAAAATCACGGCGGACAAAATTTTAATTGCCGTGGGGGGACATCCCATCAAGCCCCCAGAAATTGAGGGCATCGAAGCGAGTGTCACCTCCCGGGATATGTTTCACCTGACAGAGTTTCCCAAGCGCCTAGCCGTGCTCGGTGGCGGTTACATTGGAGTGGAATTTGCCGGGATTATGAATGGTTTGGGTTCCGAGGTGACGCAAATTATCCGCCGCGACTCGATTTTAAACGGGTTTGATGACGATATTCGGCGCAACATTCAGGACGGGATGAGCGAAAAGGGCATCAAATTCGCCACCGGTTCGGTGGTGGACAAGATAGAAAAGACCGCAGAAGAGTTGAAGGTGAAGATTTCCGGGGACACCAACGAAACGATCGCCGTGGATGCGATCCTGTGCGCTACCGGTCGCGCCCCGAATTTGGCAGGGTTGAACCTGGAGAATGCCGGGGTTGAGGTGAACAAAGGCGCGATCGCCGTTACCCCGGATAGTAACACCAGTCAACCTCATATCTATGCGGTGGGAGATTGCACGGATCGACTGAATTTAACCCCAGTGGCGATCGGCGAAGGACGCGCCTTTGCCGATACGGTATTCGGTCACCTACCGCGAGCTATATCTTATCGCGGCGTCCCCACTGCCGTGTTTTCCGACCCAGAAGCCGCAACCGTGGGATGCACCGAAGCAGAAGCCTGTCAAAAGCTTGGCGATGACGTGAAAATCTATCGCGCCAAGTTTCGTCCCATGTTCCACAGTCTCACCGGGGCCAGTGACAAGGTGATGGTCAAATTGGTGGTTGACCAAACCACCGATCGCGTGCTCGGCGTTCACATGGTCGGGAAAGATGCGGCTGAAATTATCCAAGGCATGGCGATCGCCGTGAATATGGGCGCAACCAAAAAAGATTTCGATGCCACCATCGGCATTCACCCCAGTACCGCCGAGGAGTTTGTCACCTTACAATAAGCCCATTTTCCCATTCTATTCCTCCCCCCCCTTGCCCGAGGGGTGGGGGTTTCCCCTGCCCCTCACCCCTGGGCTTTCCCATCGCCCATTCTCATCCAAAAGCGATCCCCGAGGCAATTTTTCTTCCCCCTACCGTTTTCTGGCAAATTTTCTCGTTACCAGTGGCACGCAAAACTCTAAAATAGAAACGAGACCGCGTTGCCCCTCCTGTCATGCTAGAACAGCTCCTTTCTTCTCCACGGATCCTTAAGGCTCAATTACTCCAATTTTTACGCCTCCCCCCCAATACGAAGAAAAAAAAAGCAGAACTGGTGAGCCTGCTGCTATCAATTTTTGCCGCCGATCCGTCAGAAAAGGAAAGATTTCTCGAAACGTTTAAGCGGGAATTGGCCGTGGAACCCTACGAGTTAATCGAAATTTTAAAATGTACCAAAACCGAACGCAAGCGCTGGATTAAAGAAGGGAAAATTCCGGTTTTAGAATATCGCTCTTGTCGCAAATCCGGCAAAATCTTGGAATATCCCGTTCACGACAGACGAGTGGTGATGAGTTTGACCCCGGAAGAGATTCAACAATGGCGCGATTCCCACCAAGCGCGGGTAGCTCAAACTCGGAAATCCGCCGCCAAAGCCGCCTCCCACAGTCGCAAGGAAAATCAACAAGCTCGTCAAAATTTTGCGATCGCCTGGGAACAAATTCGCGCCAAATGGCAGGAAACTGGCTCTCCGGAAATCGCCGCTACCCTGGAATTGGCTTACTGGACCGTGTGGGGGTCTCGCTGGGCAAAAGAAAATCAATTAAAGGGCGATCGGGCTATCAAATATGGCTCCACTTATGAAACCAGAAAACATCAATGGTACGCTTTGAAAACTGAAGCGGTGCGATTATTATCCCAAACTCCCTACGCGATTCTCTCTTTTTACCGTCCCCCGGAAGCCGATAAAATTTTCCTGCGCCTGTGCGACGAACATTCCGAAGAAATGCGCGAGTTTGAATGTTTCGATAAATGGGAATTTTTTTATTTGTATTCAAATTTGGTGAAAAAATGTCCCGCCTGTTGGTATAATGAAGAAACGGATTATTATTCCCTTTACGAGTTGGAAGTCAAAACCGCCGAATTCCCCGAATTTACGTTTTCTTTTCATATTCCTTACCCGGTGGGGCAAGCGTTTTGGCCGCTTCCCAATAAGTTACCCCAAATAGAGCGGGCGGAACAAGATGGGATTTTTCGCTTTGGCCGCCCCTTGCTCGATCGCGAAAAAGTTATCCACCGCGAAGGGGATGTCTGGGGGTTTTTACAAGGCGCGATAGCCAATTTTAAAACCCAGTTTGTCTTCCCCAAAAAACCCGATATGGAAGATTAAAATAACTTCCGCAGCCAACCCCAGCGATACAAATTTATCAATTTTGAGCGCAATAAAACACCGATTTTTTTATTGCAAAATTTCCAAAACTATGTTTATGTTTGCGGCACTGATCTCTGCTTCTATAGCACTTATAGCCTTTCTCAGATTGATGTGGTACGTAGCCGAATAGTCATTACCGCGCTTGCACCTCCGAGGTGAAAAATTC
>NZ_JAYFEQ010000538.1:0-349 GCF_055795085.1 Phormidium sp. CCY1219
CCATCTACTTGTTCCTCGGCAAGATATAGCCCAACGTTTGCATTATCAGTCATCCCCCCAAGGGTTAGACTAAAATCCTTGACTTCGTTAAGAGTGAAGCGGTAGTAATCACTGGAGTCAGCGCTACCTACAAAGTCAGTGAAAGTCTGCGTGCCACTGAGAACTCCCATGTTAAAAACAGGATTCGCTATATCTCCAATGCCAGTGGGGGTAGCAGTCAGTTCTAATCGGTATCTCGTGTCATATCCTGTTGTGCGGTAGGGATAAACTCGAACATAATAAGTCCCTGCACCTAAGCTGCGGCTAATCGATTCGTCTGAATCGCCCCAATTGTCGGAAAATGTTATCC
>NZ_JAYFEQ010000539.1:0-244 GCF_055795085.1 Phormidium sp. CCY1219
TTATCCATACCCATTACAGGTAGGCAGAAAGCTTCTGACTCAATCTCATCCCAACTAGGACTTGCGCTTACACTTATCACTACTCAGCTTATCGACCTTTTGACTGAGAGTCCTAGTCAGGTTATCTCGTTCCATCATCTGGGGTGTTATGCCGACGCCTCCATCTATCCCCCGAGGTACTTTCGCGAGTCGGTGTCAGTGGTTACTAGACCCCCTGACCTTTCCCTTTGCCCGTTTTGGGCGC
>NZ_JAYFEQ010000540.1:0-222 GCF_055795085.1 Phormidium sp. CCY1219
TACTCTCATTGGAACACCGGGTTGTTTCCCTATTCTTGTACTCCAGTATTTGAGATTGCCGTCGTATGGGCTGGCCTCGCCTTTGACTTTGACGTGTCTGACAATTGGAGTCTCAGCATGGAGTTGCAATTTGATTGGATTTGACTCCGCTCGTGTTGCAAATACCCAATTTTGATTCCCTATTGTTTGCCAGTATTTCTTGGCTACCCACTTTGCTGTCTT
>NZ_JAYFEQ010000541.1:0-2801 GCF_055795085.1 Phormidium sp. CCY1219
CGGGAATTAAAATCCCCTACAGGTTTTGCTTGTTCTGTAAGGCTTTTAGTCGGTTTTTAACCGACTTGAGCTATTAGTCTCCCCCGGCAATTTTCTCCTCCTAGTGCAAATTCAAAAAAATAATGGGAAAATTATCCCAATATTTCCACAATTTGCCAGGGTTCCCATGACCTATTGCCTCAGAATCGCCGATATTCCCACCAACGAACGTCCGCGCGAGCGCTTGCTGACCTATGGGCCGAAAAGTCTCGCCACCGCCGAACTGATAGCCATTCTGCTCGGCACCGGTCAAGGATCGGGAAAACTCTCCGCCGTGGGACTCGGGCAATATATCCTGCAAAAACTCAGCGAACATCAGCGCGATCCCCTCGAAGTGCTGCGCGATATCAATCCCCAAGAACTGATGCAAATCCACGGCGTCGGACCGGCAAAAGCCACCAGCATTCTCGCCGCGATCGAACTCGGGAAACGTACCTTTTATTCTCGTCCTCCCGAACGCCAAGAAATCGACAGTCCCGATGCAGCCGCAGCAGCACTCTCCCACGAACTGATGTGGCAAACTCAGGAACGGTTTGCAGTCCTGCTGCTCGATGTGAAAAATCGCCTGATCGGCACTAAAGTAATTACCATCGGTACCGCCACAGAAACCCTCGCTCATCCCCGAGAAATTTTCCGCGAAGTCTTGCGCCAGGGGGCCACCCGCGCCATCATCTCCCACAACCACCCCTCGGGCAGCTTAGAACCCAGTTCCGAAGATATCCAACTCACCCGCCAGTTATTGCAAGCCGCCCAGTTGCTGCAAACCCCCCTGCTGGATCACTTGATTTTGGGCAACGGCGACTATCAGAGCTTGCGCCAAATCACCTCCCTGTGGGACGAATATCCCCAAGGAGACTAGGTTTCAGCCCCCGGTGAATCCCTGTCAAAAAAAATTTGGCAAAACTCTTGTGCATTTTCAGAAAGCTGTGTTATAGTAAGAAATCGTGCGGGCGATTAGCACAGTGGTAGCGCACTTCCTTCACACGGAAGGGGTCACTGGTTCGAATCCAGTATCGCCCATTTTTTTGTCAATAGCTTTGAAAAGCCCCACACCCTCGAAGGGTGTGGGGCTTTTAACTCATATAACTCGCTCCCAGCTCATCCGGGGAACGACCCAGAGTTACCGCCTCCCCCCCCAATAAATCGACAACATAATTTGCACCCTACGCGATTCCAATCCCCCCTTAAACCACCCATCTGCAGCAATTTTGCCCAGGCCGTGCATAAAAAACCCTGCCTCAATCCTTATAACCATAGTGACACACAACCGGGAGAGGATATCTCCAAGGAGTTGGGATTATGGCCACCACCCTAGCATCGGTAGCAGAGTTTCTGGACAATCGCGGATGGCGCTACCACCTGAACGAAGCGCAAAATCAGATAATTACCGACGTTGAGTCGCAACAGATAGACCGCTTTCTGATTGTGATTCAGGTTCAGGAAAACGGGGAATATTTAGCCCTGTTTGCGCCCCAGCTTTTATTTCTCAAAGACCATATCTATAAAGGAGTCGCCTTCCAGACCATGTTAGCCATCGCCTGGGAAAAGAAGCTATTGCGCTGGGAGTATGACCCCAGTGATGGAGAAGTGCGAAGCAGCGTGGATCTGGCGTTGGAAGATGCCCCCCTGAGCGAGAAACAGTTTAATCGCCTGCTGTCGGGGTTGATTCAGTTGACCGAGGAGGGGATAGAACGCTTAAAGACCGTATTAGCCACCGGGAATGACCCGGGACGACAACCGATTGCGGCACAGATAGCGGCGGCGTTGCAGGATATGTTGCCGGCGGAGGCGTTGGCGGAACTGCAGGCAGAACTGCAATACTTACAGGATGAGGAGTGAGCCTCATCACCGGGAACGTTTCACCCCTTCAGATACAGGGGACATTCCACCAACCGGGTTGTGCCGGTACTCTGTGTCTGACGGGATTCGCCTGACAAGGAGAAAGTTATGGCAGTGCAATTGGATCGAATTTGCGAATTTTTAGACCAGGAGGACTGGTCCTATGAAGTTGAACCGGAACAACAGCGCCTCATCGTGACGGTGGAGGGCATGGCTGTGGTCATCCAGATACGCGAAGCCGGGGAATTCGTGAGCTTCTTGGTGCCGCAACTGCTCACCATCAGCGAGAACCATCCCCAGGCGGAAGCGGCGTGGGAAACCTTGCTGCACCTGGGTTGGGAATACAAACTGGCGCGGTGGCAACGAGACCCGGAAGATGGGGAAGTGCGGCTACAGGCAGATTTGCCCTTGGAAAATAGCACCCTGACGGCGCGCCAGTTTTGGCGAACCTTGCGGGGGACGGTGCAAATTGCCCAACAGGGACGGGAACGAGTGCAGCACCGGTTGGAGACGGGGGAAGACATGGACCGGGCCGCCCAGAAACCTGGCATCAATCTGGCTATCGACCCGGAGGGCAACGAGCAGGTGGCTTTTCTGGGAATGCTGTTTGCGAAAATCGTAGAACATCAAGGCAATCCTCAACAGATTTATCCGATTCTGAAAGACAATCTGCATCACTTGAATGCTGCCTTAATTCCCGCCTTAGAACACTATTGGCATCGTTTACAATCTCGGGAAAGCGAAGCGCAAAACCCCCTCATTCCGGCAGTGTTTGTGGAATTTGGCAATCTGATTCAACAATTTCCCCTCGGCAATCAAGCCTTGAATCGGAAAATTGCGATCGCTTGCTACCAAGCCGCCCTCACCGTCTGGACCGGCGAGAGCGCTCCGACTCAGTGGGCAACCACCCAAAACAACCTGGG
>NZ_JAYFEQ010000542.1:0-264 GCF_055795085.1 Phormidium sp. CCY1219
GAGCAACAGCGAGGGTTACTTCGTTCCGAATGTCGATTGTTCGTGCCTTTAGGACGCCACCATACGCCGGGTTTCTTTTGAGTGTGTGAAAGGTCGAGTAGAGACTCGCCTTCCCTTTATCCTTCACCTTTTGGTTCCAGCGTGTCATTCTAATTTTTCGCTGGTGTGTTGTGTCGACGCTTCGACGTGGCTTCGTATTCCTATCCATGGACACTTGCTCGATGGGGTACCTGCTTAGACTCAGGCTTAACCACCTTTCCTCCC
>NZ_JAYFEQ010000543.1:0-345 GCF_055795085.1 Phormidium sp. CCY1219
CCCAACCGTTCGCTTCTGACTCAATCCTTTCCTCGCTGGCTTGCGGATGGTTTCCTACTCAGGATATCGACCAAATTCCCTGAGAGCGACAACGAGGGTTACTTCGTTCCGAATGCCGATTGTTTGTGTCCTTAGGATGCCACTTTACGCCGGGTTTCTTTTGAGTGTGTGGAAGGTCGGCAGCCAACTCGCCTTCCCTTTATCCTTCACCTTTTGGTTCCAGCGTGTCAGTCTAATTTTCGCTGGTTTGAAATCTCGACGCTTCAATCGTGGCTTCGTTTTCCTATCCATAGACACTTGCTCAATGGGGTACCTGTTTAGACCCAGGCTTAACCACCTTTCCTC
>NZ_JAYFEQ010000544.1:0-849 GCF_055795085.1 Phormidium sp. CCY1219
GGGGTCGGGAGTATCTCGGCGATCGCTTCTGGGGTTCGACCCATTCCGATGCGATCGAGGTGTCTGCGGAAAGGTTGGAAAACTTCAAGAATTCGTTGGTTGAGCGCTTCCGACAACCGCAGCAGATCGGAAAATTTCAGGTAAGGCAAGCGTTCCACAATCTCATCGAACGCCACTCCAGAATTCGGAGCCGTCATCACATTCCGCACCAGCTTCGTCAGAGGCAACTCCCCCTCAATATAGGCATTGAGTTCGTCTGCCGTCACTCCTAAAAAATTAAGCATTGCGTCTCGGTTGCGTTTGTAGAGGTTCGTACTTTCTCCCGCCTTCAACCGATGAAAAGCAGTGCGCTGGATCCCTATTCGCTGTGCCAGCGCTGTATCGTTCGGTTCTCCCAAAACTTCACTAAGAAACGCTATTAACTCTGCCAGCCGCATCTGCGGCGTTCCTTGCCTGTTCTTCTGTTCGCTCACCTAGCACTCAGCACTAATGTCGCTACAATTTGTTGGACGAGTTTGGAATTTGTTACATTTCTTTACATAATAGATAGGTTTTTCCCTTGACAAGTTAAATAATTTTGACTAGATTAACGGTATCCCGAAAAATGAGAATGCAATTTTTCGTTAGAGGCAGTAGAACGTAATGCGTTCGTTCTGCCATCAGATCCCTAAATTTCCCATTTCAAACAAAAAAAGGGGATTGCACTCCCCTCAAACCTAAAAAACATTACCCAAATTGTACCATGTCTGAAATTTTTCTCAAGCCTTCCTTCGCAATCGGCACGGGTTCGGTCTCCAATTTCTCTGGTGCCTCCGAGCCACCCCTTGGGTTCCGCTTCAACTACGACTA
>NZ_JAYFEQ010000545.1:0-2322 GCF_055795085.1 Phormidium sp. CCY1219
TCTTTAGGGACTGTGTTCCTTGCCCCGCTTACGTTTCAGGCATTTACCCTCCACTTTTGCGGGAACGAATCGCACCTGCCAATAATACTATACAGCTTTATTATCCTCTAAAGTTGCCCTTCCCGTTCCAACTTCTGTGCGCTTTGTCTTCCATTTGCGCGATTGACTGGCTCGCCAATCCTTGCACCCCATTGAAATCTGACGCCTCATATTACCATACGTTCCCCCCCTCCTCGGGCAAAAAGCCCCGCCCCCTCGGATGGGTGCGGTGCGTGACCCCCGGATTGGATTGGGTGGATGCTACCGGGGATGGGGTTGGGGGCGTCACGCACCCTACGGTGGGTTGGGGTCTTACCCGATTAATGAGTGGCGCATCCAATCCCAGAGTCTGACCACCAGTTCTTCGACGCGAACCATGAGGCGATCGAGCCAGTGCAACACTACCTCTAATGGGTGCTTGATGTATTCCACCTGTAGCACTTGCGCCTCTATCCAGTTGGGGGCGGAGTCGGACTCTTCGGCGGGCGGTACGGTGACGGTGGGGGTGGTGGCGCGGGTGGCGGGTTGTACGGCGGAAACGGATTCTAGATGTGGCGCTGCGGTTGGTCGGCTACTCGGTTCGGGGGCTTTCCGGGGGCTGGCGGGGGGGGCTAAGGGAAAATCGCTGAGGAATTTGGCGATCGCCCGGGTTCCCCACACCTGGCTCAGGGTAAGCGGGGGTTTCGGGTTCTCGGGGAATTGCTCCTTTTCTAGGCCAGATTTTTCGCGGATGGGGTTGACATTTTGGAATTTTTGTGCTATTGCAGGTCGATTCGCTGTCGGCCCATTCCCGGAAAGGGGGGGCGCGGTTGGCGAGGGGTTGTCTAACTTTGCTCTCGCTTCTGGCCCTAGGGGGTTGCTGGGGTCTTCGCTAAATAAATAGTCGATCGCGGTTTGAATCAAAAGCTGAATTTTCAGCAATGCGCGGGGATTTTCGCTGTCAAGGGATCCGGCGTCGGGGTTGAGATCGGGGTCGGTGACGAGGGCGATCGCCCATTTCTGAATCGTCTGCATCAGGGACTCAGTGCGGTCCGCAAGGGCAATCCCGACGCCGGATCCGGGCGGTAACTCCATCCCTTCTAACCGCGCCACTGCACCATCTACCACCAACAAGGCGGCTTGAATTTGCCGATGAATCCCCTCTGTGTGCGGTTGCGCTTCCTCTACCGGCGCTTGCGGGGGGACTTCGTTCATCCCGCTGGGTTGCAATACTAAGCCGGAATTTTGCCACGCATTTTCGAGGCTATTTAAGGCGCGATCGAGGGAATTCCCCAGTTGCGCAAACCCAAATCCTCCCCTCGGTGGGGCGGGTAATGTTTTCCCGGAACTCTCCCCCGAAAGGGTGGGGGCGGTTTTCTTCGGTTGTTTGAATTGCGGATTGTCTCCGTGACCCCCGGCGGCTAATTCCCACTGAATTCTCGCCTGCAATTGTTCTTGCTGGGCGGGGGTGAGGAGATCGAGAATCTGATTTCCCGGGGTGACGAAGACTAAGCGGCGGGTGTCTAGCTGAGTGGCGATCGCGCGTACCACCACGCTTCCTCCCTGCTTCTCAGTTTCCTGGAGGGCGGTGGCGGATTTTTTCTGCAACCCCCTGGCGCGAGAAACATGCTGCAGCGCCAATTTGCCCGGGGCGGCGATTTTTTCCGCCACGGCGCTCATCCACTGTTTCCATCCTCCCCAACCGGGAAATTTCCCCGAGGCGGGGGTGGAAGTCTCGGGATTGTCCCTGGGTTCGGTTGCGGCGATCGGGGAGACAATCGCCACCGGATCGCCACTGTTTTCCCCTACGGTGGATTCGCGGATTTCTACGGCGCTCAATAGGCGATCGATGGCGCTGTCTACACTGGGGGAAGGGGGTTCTTCTGTGGCTGCGCCACCCAGGTTTTTCCCGCTGTCGTCCCTGGATTGCACGCTTCCTTTCAGTTGCTTCCCGATGAAGCGGGTGGCTTGATACGCCGCATACAGGGGAATCATCGCCAAATGCGCGCCAGAAGCGGCGATCGCTTTGAGCTGCTGCTTCGCTTTCTCCAGATGTTTCGCCACTTGGCGCGATCGCCGATCGAGAAAATTAAATAATTTGCTTTGATATCGCTCGGAAGACATATCTTTTTTATTTTAGATTTGTTTAGGGCCTAGGGTGCGGGTGTCGTAAGAGGCGAGAAACCGACTTTCTTTCCTCAAAATTGACTTATGATAACCTCCGATCCGTTTGGAAACCCCCGTGCTTTAGCCGGGGGAGGAAAAACGAACTTGCGGCTTTAGCCGCCGTCAAAACTATATTGA
>NZ_JAYFEQ010000546.1:0-459 GCF_055795085.1 Phormidium sp. CCY1219
AAGCCAACGGGGGCAGGATTGAGTCAGAAGCGAAAGGTTGGGGTAATGCCCAACATATGCAGACAGACTCACGACAATTTGGAAGATAAAGTCTGAGTAGTATGGAAATACCCAATACGGTTCATCAAGAGAATACGGTGCGGAAGGAATGGCGCGACATCGACTGGAAAAAGGCTGAACGTCACGTCTACCGCCTACAAAAACGAATTTATCAAGCCGAGTGTCGTGGCGATGTTAAAACAGTTCGCGGACTCCAAAAGATTTTGCTGAAAAGCTGGTCTGCCAAGGTGCTAGCGGTACGACGGGTAACCCAAGACAATCGAGGCAAAAAGACGGCGGGGGTGGATGGGGTGAAATCCTTGTCCCCAAAATCACGTATGAACCTTGCAGGTCAATTGAAACTCGACTCAAAAGCCAGACCTGCCAGACGGGTATGGATACCAAAACCAGGACGAGACG
>NZ_JAYFEQ010000547.1:0-720 GCF_055795085.1 Phormidium sp. CCY1219
TCGTAGGGCTTAGGCTGGTCAGCTACCTAAAGTCAGGGGCTAGAAGCCCCGTCTCTTTAGAGCGGGGTGCTGACAGTAGCCGCTTGCATAGGATGGATCTGAACTCTACATTTCCTATTGTGTCGGTTTTCGGCTATTATTTCATCGGTGAAATCGCTCTTTTTGACTCCGTATTTTCACGGATTTTTTTCTCCGTGAAAATACGGAGGTATTTTTTCGATTCCAGCAGCCTTTCCATGACGAAGGTTTTGCGGCGCGATGAGTCATTTTGCGGCTTGACAACTAGCTCGAACTATGGTAAAAAAATGGCCAAAATTCTGGCAAATCCGATCGAGGCGCTCCCTGTGGCTGGGGCGATCGCCTTGCTCTTTTTTACGAAAGAAGGACGAGAGTTTGAAAGCTACGTTTTTTAAAACGTAGATGAAAAACGTACGGCGACTTTAGTCGCCTTTAAAAATAAGTCAAAAAGGTTGTCATTTCTTATTTTTTAATGTTATAATTGTATCGTGGAGGTGATAAAGATGTATGGATGCCAACAAGAATTAATTAAAGGGAAAAGGGAAAAGGGAAAATTTTATTATTCACTATTCACTATTCACTATTCACTATTCACTATTCCCTAGTTAATGCCGATATTAATGCTGCATCTAATATCCTCAAAAAAGTAGCGACAACTTTAGGATTTTCTCTTAAAGGAGTTGGTAGAGGCACTTTGATAAT
>NZ_JAYFEQ010000548.1:0-317 GCF_055795085.1 Phormidium sp. CCY1219
ACATTGGCAGAAAAAACAACCAAAAGTTTGTACAAATTCCCACGGCAAAACTTAAAGAACGAATTAGTCAGTTATGCGAATTGTACGGCATAGAGTTTATTGAAACTGAAGAGTCGTACACTTCACAAGCATCGTTTTTAGATGATGATTTCTTGCCAACTATCGGTGAAAAACCCGAGAGCTGGAAAGCATCAGGCAAACGAATTAAGCGAGGACTCTATCAAACTCAAAACGGTTTGTTAGTTAATGCCGATATTAATGCCGCATCTAATATCCTCAAAAAAGTAGCGACAACTTTAGGATTTTCTCTTAAAGGA
>NZ_JAYFEQ010000549.1:0-8504 GCF_055795085.1 Phormidium sp. CCY1219
GGAGCCGGATGAGGTGAAAGTCTCAAGTCCGGTTTTGAAGACGAGTAGTTTTGGTGACAGAATTACTTAGTTTAACATTGGCGGAGTAACTTTACATATGCCCAAACTCAAATTAATGGTGGTTGATGACGAACGCGACAACCTGGATTTGCTTTACCGCACCTTTCGACGGGAATTTCAAGTCATCCGCGCGCAAAGTCCTCTGAGTGCCATCGAATTGTTTGACGAACAAGGAGAGGTGGCGGTGATTATTACTGACCAGAGTATGCCAGAGATGACGGGTTTAGAATTATTGAGCAAGGCGAAAGACCGCTTTCCGAATACAATTGGCATTCTTCTAACCGGTTACAGTGAGGATGCCCTGGAAGATGCGGATGACATAAAAAGTAAAGCAAATGTTTTTAAATGCGTCAGCAAACCGTTCGATACTCAGGATCTAAAAGCGATCGTTCAAGAAGCGGCTGAAGTCTATAAAAATAGTTAGTCTAATGGGGAGTAACCCCATGCTTTCGCGTTTAGCTTCTTCAGTGGGTGATGCGGATGATATGGGTGGGGATTGCGCCTTGCTTCGAGATTTGCATTTAGCACAAGATTATTATTTTGTCAAGCATTTGAGGCAAAAAATCGGCTAAATGTTCGGCGATCGCGTTGAGCGAGGTGGTGTTAAAGGCGGCGATCGCCGATGTTCCTCCTTGGGCGACGCTTGCCATTGTGTTGCTACGTCTTGGGGCGAAATTGTCGGAATGCCGATCGCGGTGGCGAGGCGATCGCGTCGGCGCAATCTCAACAATCCGTGACAAGAACGTAACTGGAACTCCCGCAATTCGAGCGAACCGATTCAGCTCCCCGAAAAACCACAAGCAATCGGTGCTAAATTGATTATGCTCATCTGTTCGGGGTGGGAAAAAACCCGAATCCCGCAGCAGCGCAATTCAGTCATGTGTTGAGGAGAAAGGAGAAACCAATGGGTCGCGCTACCAAAGTCGTTTTGGCATATTCCGGTGGAGTGGATACCACGGTGTGCATTCCCTACTTAAAAGAAGAGTGGGGGGTGGAAGAAGTGATTACCCTGGCGGCAGATCTCGGTCAGGGAGAAGAACTCAAGCCTATCCAAGAAAAAGCATTAAAATCCGGTGCGAGTCAGTCCTTAGTGGAAGACGCAACGGAAAGATTTCTCACCGACTATGCGTTTCCCGCTATTCAAGCGAATGCGTTGTACGAAAATCGCTATCCGCTTTCCACGGCCCTCGCTAGACCGCTAATCGCGCAACTGTTGGTGGAGGCGGCGGAAAAATATGGGGCGGATGCTGTGGCGCATGGTTGCACCGGGAAGGGCAACGATCAGGTGCGCTTCGATGTGTCGATCGCGGCACTCAACCCGAATATCAAGGTGCTAGTTCCGGCGCGAGAATGGAACATGAGTCGGGAGGAAACTATTGCGTATGGGGAAAGGTTTGGCATCCCCTCTCCGGTGAAGAAGTCTTCCCCTTACAGTATCGATCGCAATATTTTAGGACGATCCATTGAGGCGGGACCTCTGGAAGACCCTTGGACGGAACCGCCGGAAGAAATCTACCTGATGACGCGGGCGATCGCAAACACCCCGGATGAACCGGAATATGTGGAAATCGGTTTTACCAAAGGCATTCCCACGACCCTGAATGGCAATATGCTCTCGCCTATCGACTTGATCTCGCAGCTCAACGAGATTGTGGGTCGTCACGGGGTGGGCCGCATCGATTTGATGGAAAACCGTTTGGTGGGGATTAAATCCCGGGAAATCTACGAGACGCCGGCGCTGCTGGTCCTTGTTGACGCCCACCGGGATCTCGAAAGCCTCACCCTGACCAAAGATGTGACGCAGTACAAGCGGGGTATCGAACAGACCTACAGCGAGTTGGTGTACAACGGTTTGTGGTACAGTCCGCTGAAATCGGCCCTGGATGCGTTTATCCAACAGACTCAGGAACAAGTCTCTGGCACGATTCGGGTGAAACTGTTCAAGGGTCAGGCAAAGATTGTGGGGCGCAAGTCGGAAAATTCTCTCTATACCCCGGATCTGGCTACTTATGGCGCTGAGGATAAGTTCGACCACAAGGCGGCGGAAGGCTTTATCTACGTTTGGGGTTTGCCCACGCGGATTTGGTCGAAAAAACTCAGAGGCGAGGCATAAGGTGCTTTAAGGGATAAAAAAGGCAAAAGAATCTCCGAACTCTTTTGCCTTTTGCCGCTTTGAGTGGCATACGCGGCTCATTCTTTCAGTTGTTTGGCACTGCTGCGTGCTTCTAACCACGGGAGGACGATAAACCAAACGATTGCGATCGCGAGGGCGAAAATGGCGAATTTGGCAACGCTGGAGACTAACTGCTCTAAGGGGATGAGTTCACCGACAAAGAATGCTAAGCTGACCATCGCGCTGGCCCACAGGGTTGCGCCGGCTGCGTTGCACAATAGAAATTGTCCGTAGGGCATTTCGGCAATTCCGGCTAATGGCCCTGCAAAAATCCGTAGCAAGGCGACAAATCTCCCTAAAAATACGGCCCGGGCGGCATTTTGACTAAATTTATCTTTGACGGCTAGGATTTGTTTTTCGGAAATTTTAAATAGTCGGCCTAGGGCGATCAGGAAGGGCCAGCCCCCTTTTCGCCCGACCCAGTAGCCGCAGTTATCGCCGAGGACGGCACCGGCGATCGCGCTACCGAGGACGAACCAGTAGTTGAGTTCGCCACTGCCGGCGAGAAAGCCGCCAACGAGGGTAATGGTTTCCCCGGGGAGGGGAATCCCGGCGTTTTCTAATGTTATTCCCAGAAAAACTGCCCAATAGCCGTATTGATGCGCGATTTCAGTGATGGTTTCTACAGAGATTAACTCAGACGACATGCAACACAGCCTTGAAATTTTGACGATTCTCTAACATATTGACTTATATTCGGCAATCCTGTCAATGTTTGCGGCTTTGAGGGGGTTGCTTGTTATTAACTGGAAATTAAAAATTTGAAAAAGGTAAGATAGACTACCTCTAGGAATTGAAATCTGTTTGTATAATGTAGCGATTATTGGCCGATCGCGATTGCGGGTGGGGGCAATTCTCCTGGTCGGCGATCGCGATCGCATGGATCTGGCGATCGGGGGCACTCCAGTTTGGGGAAATTGCCGCCATGCTGGAACAGGGAGCATTATTTCAGGTTCACAGCAATAATCGGCTTTGGCCAGTTCGATATAATATCTTTTGAGGTAAAACAAAGATGTCCCAAGAACAAATCACTCAACCGATCGTATTTAGGCCGCAGGATTGTCTTGACGCCGAGACGGGGAAAGCAATCGAAGCAGAAGTGGCGGCGATCGCGGCTCATAGAGAAACGCTGTTTGTCATCGATCTGTCCGAGGTAGACCTGGTAGATAGTGCTGGCTTATTTGCGTTGGTCAGCGCACTGAGAACTGCGAGAGAAAGCGCGAGTCGTTTGGTGATTTGCAATGCCCCACCCCCAGTGCGGTTGATTTTTGAAATTACGCAGCTCGATCGGGTATTGGAGATTTTCGATTCTTATGAAGCGGCGATCGCCACCCCTTCTCGCCAGTCTGCGCCCACCAAGCGGTCTGGGTTGGTGGCTGCCTAATTTCTCCTTACCTCTGTGTGCGAGGTTTTCCGGGTGCGATCGGCTCATTTTCCCCCAATCTAGCCCGGTTCCTGGCATCGGCTCTCTGCCTGAATAAGAAACATCCCACCTCTGCAGCGAGAGAGAGTGACCCAGAGAATTTCCCCAAATATCGCCGGGGGGCGCTCCTCACTTAACCCCCGGCGAGCTTTAGGCTTTAAGTGAGTCGCGGATTGTGAGGTCGAGAATCGGCCTGTGGGTTAAGCAGTACCAGTGGCAGGCGAACAAGTCGGGGACTTGAACGCCGATGCTGGCGAGAGCGGGGGTTGCGGGAAAGGGCCACAGGCGATCGAAGCTGAGGCGGTCTTCCAACAGCCCAAATTGCATCAAATAGGTTGCCGGAGGAGCGGATAGCTCCTGGAGCAATTGGTGGGCAAAGGCATAGAGGGGTTGTCGCCGCGCATCGGGGAAATGCACTGGCTGTAGGTAGGCGGCCCCGGGGGTGGCAGCGGGTGGAAACACCAGGTCGGCGGGGGTTGCGGAGGCTGTGGCTGCGGATGCCGTGGCGATCGCTTCCCCGTAAAGCGGCCCTCTGGCAGTCAGGACGATGGGCAACCAAAAGTTGCCCTCGCCGATGGGATAGTTCCATTTCCTCACCACCTCGGTCTGCAATCCCGCCACATCGGCACAGGTTTGATAGATGTCCCGCCCGGGAAAGTCCAGGGTGGGGGGCACGTTGAGGGTGAGGGGGCAGACTAAGGTATCCGATGCGGAGCCTAAAATTTCACTTAAGTGAGGAGCCGGGTGGATTTCTGGCTCCACATCGGGGTGAGTTTGGCCGATCGCGACTTTGAGTGCGGCTATCATGCGATCGAGGGGGGCAGGGTCGCCCTGAGGACGCTCCTGGACTCCCCAATCCGGCGCGATCGCGATGGCTATCCTACGCATTTCCCAAGGATGGCAAACTGATGTCTCCTCCTTGCGATCCCGACAAGCTTGGCAATTCCAACCGTCCAGAGTGGCGACGGCTTCTTACCGCTAAGCGATAGCTGACGCTTTGCAGTTCGGCGTGAAGCTGGCGGTTTTCCCGTTGCAGCATTTCCACCTTTTCGCGCACTCCTTCCATGCGTTCGGCGAATTTCTGCCGATAAATTTCGGGCAGTTCTTGCACCACTTGCTCGAGCATGCGAGAGCGATCGGTGAGTTCTTGCACGGAATGGCGCAGTTGATAAATCTCTTCATCTCGCTCTTGCAGTTGCTCTTGATAAAATGTCACCTGCTCTTCCACTCCTTGCAGTTGTTCGCGCAAGGAGCGCATCTGCGCGAGGTATTCATCGGGAATATCTTGGGCGACGCCTGGGTTGTTATTCCCTTTGACTAAGCGGAACAACTCTTGCGAAAGCTGTTCGACTAGCCGATCGCGCATTTGCAACTCTTCGCGCAGATGAGACAATTCCTCTTGCGCGGATTGTAGGTTTGGCGTTTCTGCTTGGCTCACGATTCTGACGCGCTCCTTTTTTATATCGGTTTATGTATTTGACCCCGCTTTTGGCGGATCCCGGGCAGCCGCCCTCTCCTCCCCCCAACGGCGCTGCCGTTAATTTACCATTTGCCATCGCCGTTGACACCGCGTTTCTGACTTCTGTCAAGAAATCCTGGTATTTTCTTGGACCGCCGCGATCGCGCTCTCGGCAAAGCGGGCTATCGCTCCCGCTTCTGGCAAAATGTCCGATCCGTCCCTTGAGGTTTCCATACTCTAGGGACAGCACCCTCGAGGTCTTGAGGACAATTGGCTACCCTGAAACTATTTTGGCTCGAACCGTTCGTTTTGTCACGCAAAAGGCTTTCTCAGGCAGGATTCCTCGATAACGGCGGTGCTTTGGGTACCACTCCCCTAGCCCCCTGCTGCCCGCAAATCCTGGCGGCGATCGGCCAGTCTTTACAAAATCTTTCTAAAAAATGTGTCATTAAAAGGATATGATTATCACACCCCTAATGCTGTTGCCAACCGAAAACAGGTAATATAGTTTAGAAGAAGAATAAATTCCTCAGTCTGTCTCCCCCAACCCCGCTTTCCCTCCCGAGGGGTGCCCTTCCACTCAGTCCCCTGGCTGCAGCAGCGATCGTCACCCTCGGCATGTTTGGCGACCCGGTTGGGAGACCGATCGCACCGACTGTGCGGCAGATCACTGCGGCGAAAGAAAAATTCGCTCATACTCAAAAGGGGAGCTACCTACCGGGGTGTTCAGAATGCTTACAACCGTCAACAGTCAACGAGTCAAAAGTGAAAGTTTGGAACTCCTGCGCGAGTACCAAACCACCGCTTCTACCGAAATTCGCAATCAAATCGTCCAACTCAATTTTGGGTTGGTTAGAAAGGAAGTGCATCACTGGATGCAGCAGTGTAGCGAAAGTTATGACGATCTGCTACAAGTAGGATGCTTGGGCTTGATTCGGGCGATCGAACGTTTTGATATGTCCAAAGGACATGCCTTCAGTTCGTTTGCCATTCCTTACATTAGAGGGGAAATTCAACACTATCTGCGCGATAAAAGTCCCTCTGTCCGCATCCCGCGCAATTGGTTGACCTTGCAACGGCAAGCCACTAAGGAAATTCAACGCTTGCAACAACAGCTCAATCGCCAACCCTCTGATGCTGAGGTGGCGGCGGCCCTGGATATTTCTGTCATGCAATGGCAGGAAGTTAAACTCGCCTGTCGCAACCGCGCCCCCCTGAGCTTGGATGCTCCAGTTCAGGATGAAGAGGAAGGCGCAACTTCCCTCGGAGAATTGGTGCCCGATCTGGGCTATCGCAGTTTCCAGTTGGCCCAAGAAGACCGACTTCGCCTGCAACAAGGTCTGGCTAAGTTGGAGGAAGGCACTCGCAAGGTACTCGAATTCGTATTCCTCCAGGATTTGACCCAAAAAGAAACGGCGGAACGCATGGGCATTAGTTCGGTCACCGTTTCTCGTCGCGTTAAAAAGGGATTGACCTCTCTCAAAAAGGTGATGGGAGGCACGCAATAGCTCTAAATTTTATTCTACTCCTGCGACATTTGGAAATTGCCATCATGGGATGAGGCGCGATCGCTGATGAGCTAAAGAACGCGCCTCCTAATTTTTACCCGAAAATTGCTTGTTAGTAATAAGTTATATTAAAAAGCTCGCGCCCCTCGCAACCGACGGATGGAAGTATGGCTTATTTTGGCGAGGCGATCGCCAAGCAGCAGAACCGGAAATGGCGGTGGGGGCGATCGCAAATTCACTCCACAGCGGGGATCCGGTTTCCAGAAGCAGGGATACCCCCTCCTCGGCAATGTATCTCACATAAATCAACCCATCCGATAGGAATCAAGTGACGGGCGGAAAACCCTTTGGGTGGGTATAGATTCCTGATTCGGTCAGCTTTTGGGGAGGAAATAAGTAGCTGTTTTTTGATTTTATCTGCAATGAATATTGACGAGGCGATCGCCCAGTTAGCCGAGAGATTTCAAACCCTCGCCCATCGCGTCAGCGAAAACGCCCTAGAAGCCATCCGACCGCAAATTCGACTGTTAGCCACCCAATTTACCCGCAAACAGGTGCGCGATAAACTACAGCGCAACCACTCCTGTGACCGAGAGACCGAAAACCTGCGCGCCGAGAATTTGCTGCTAGAAGAACTGCTCAAAGAAATAGAAAATTGCTCCAATCGAACCTGTGGCTAAACCGACCGAGGGAACCGCGAAACATCCCATCCACTTCCCGCTTTCCCAGACAATAGCAGACTGGGGTAGAATAGGGGAGTGGGTTTATCGCGCCTATTGCACGCGCCCGAGCATTTCTGCAGGCATTTCCGCGTCATTGAGATCCGCCCCGATTAAATTCGTATCCGACAGATCCGCCGCCGTTAAATCCGCATTGGTGAGATTGGAAAAGGAGAGATTCGCATCGGTTAAATCAACTCCTTGCAAATTCGTATCGGTTAACGTCGCAGTATTTAAAAAGGCATTGGTCAAATCCGCACCTTCTAAATTTGCCCCGGTCAAATCCGCACCTTCGAGGTTCGCATTTTCCAAGTTAGCACCAGCGAGGTCTGCATTTCGCAAATCCGCCCCGATCGCATGTGCGCCGCTGAGGTCAGCACCCACCAAATCGCATCCCGGACAGATATTGGTTTCCAGCAGTTGGCGCACGTGGGCGGGGTTTTCCGCTTTCACCGGCGTGGCGAAAAATAAGGCGATTAAAAGAGCAGCAGTATTTAAAATTGTGGTTTTCATTGCTTTTTCTCCAGTTATGCTATATCTTAATTATCTCGGATATCCCCGAGGCGCGCTGCGATCGCATCGAAGAATCCATGTGATAAATTTCACGCAAACTGGCGATCGGGTTCCTTGCAAAAATCCCAATTTGTGGTAAAATAAGCGAATCTGTCTGATGCCGAGACGAAGGGATGCGGCCACATACAGGAAAGCACAAGGCAGGGATTTTGTCAAGTAGCTGTAGCCAGAGATGGGGGGAAATCGGCGAGGGGAGAAGAAAGGGGATATAATCGATTTGGTGCGATCGCACGGCACGGAAATGACCCAAATCAATCCCACAGAAGGGGAACGGGGAACGGGGAACGGGGAACAGAGGTCATTTTTCTAATTGCTTTTTAATTAATAAGACTAATAATCATTCTACTTTCTTCCGGCAATAAATGTATAATCATTTCTAAAACAAGGGAACGGGGAACGGGGAACGGCGTCAGTATCATTTTAAACTGTTCCCTGTTCCCTATTCCCTATTTCCTCTATTTGAGATAGAAACGGAACATCTCTTCATTTGTGAGACCATACCATAGAGTTCATGTTTAGGGAAAAGATTAGTCAGAAAATAGCATTTTTCTGCAATTTCCATACCTTTTTGCCAAATTCTCAAGTCTTT
>NZ_JAYFEQ010000550.1:0-82985 GCF_055795085.1 Phormidium sp. CCY1219
GTTACCGCTACGGCTAACCCGGGAGGAGAGAGAAGCAAGCACCATTGACGCACCATTGTTTTGACTCCTAGTTTTTCTGTGGACAGGGGGCAAGAATTCCCCCGCGCCCCCGGGAAATTGATTCCTCGGCGGATAGCTGCCATTTGCTTGAGAATCCCCGGCAAAGATACCGGGGTTTTGATGCCCCGATCGCATGTCCGGGGAATGAACCGAAACCATCGGGTGGGCCAGTGATGTGCCCAACTTCGTGAGGAGGGGGATCCTCGAACTTGGGAACAAGTCTGAAAAGTAGGTTGTTGTGCCGGGACGCGATCGCCTTACCCTGGAGTGGATCCGTAAAACCACGGAGTCCGAATCGCCCGCGAGTGAGCCTTCCATTTGACCCCAGCATGGCACTTGGAAAGAGCCGCCCTGGTTCGGTAAATGTCCGGAGTCCGGCGCAATTTTTCTCCACTATACTTGCCCTTTCAGCCAACGTCAATACCATTTGACTTCTGTTAAAAAATTTTTTCAAACCGATGACATTTCCTTAGGAGTGTGGTAAGTTAGGTGATAACTGGGTTTCCCTGGGAACTCCAGGCGATCGCTGTTGGCAATCTAGACTAAACCCCCTTAAAAGTTCTTCCATCAAACAAACCAATGGGTAACATTAAACGTCGTCACTTTCTCCAAGGAGCGGGGGCCGCCCTCGCCGCCTTGGGATGGGACCACATCGGGATTCAGCGTCAAGGGTTGAGTTACGCAAAAGTGTTAGCGCAGGATACGCCGCGCAAGCTAGCTTTACTGGTGGGTATCAATGACTATTCCGCTGCAAATATTACCCCATTGCGGGGCTGCATGACAGACGTTCACTTACAGCGAGAATTGTTAATCCATCGGTTTGGTTTTCATCCACAAGATATTGTTTCAGTAACCGATGATACGGAAATCAAACCCACTCGGGCTGGCATTCTCGAAGCGGTAGAAAACCATTTAATCAAACAAGCAAAACCCGGAGATGTGGTGGTGTTTCATTTCTCCGGACATGGTTCGCAAGTGGTGAATCCATACAATCGGTCCGGGAATGTCCGAGAAAAGCTAAATAGCACCTTTGTGCCCAGCGATCGCACCAGTCAGGTCAACAACCAACAGCCCACGGTTTCCGATATCATGGGAGCTACATTATTCCTGTGGATGTCAGCGATAAATACAGAGCAAATAACCACCGTATTAGATAGCTGTCATTCCGGAGGCGGGAAACGGGGAAACTTAACGATTCGCGCGTTACAAGGAGGCGAATATCCCAGTGAAGAAGAAATCGCCTATCATCAGCAGTGGATTTCGCAATTGGAACTATCTCGAGACACATTTATTCAGGCAAGAGAGCGCGGCGTAGCGAAAGGGGTCGTTATCGCATCGGCTGGGGCGCATCAACTGGCAGCAGATGCACCGTTTGACGGATTTTTTGCCGGGGCATTTACGTATTTGCTCACCCAATATTTGTGGCAGCACACCGGCGATCGCGCGGTAAAAACCGTGTTAGCAAATGTAGCCCGTAGCACTACCCGTCTCTCTTCTACGCAACAAATTCCGGAAATGGAAGTCAAACCGGGAAGCAATCATGGCGATCGCCCCAGTTATTTCCTCGAAGCTCAATCATTACCCGCCGAAGCGGTGATTAATTCCGTAGAAGGCGACGATCGCTTCCAATTGTGGTTGGGAGGCATCGATCCGCACTCATTTGCTGCCTTCGATCGCACTGCGGTATTTGCAGTAGCCGAAGGGTCGGGAGAGGTACAAATCGAATCGCGCCAGGGATTATTCGCACGCGCCAAAGCGATCGCACCTTCCCCAAATTTGCAACCCGGCACCCTGTTACAGGAAAAAATCAGAGCGATTCCGGCCAACCTCACATTAAAAATTGGCTTGGATGAGTCCTTGGGCGAAGACAGGGAAACCGCAAAGGCGGCGATCGCCCAACTGGACCGCATCGAACCCCTGGCTTTAGGTCAAACCCAAGTGCATTATATTTTCGGACGGATGACCGAGGCATTGCAAGCACAATTGCAGCAATCGGGGGTAGCCGAAATTCCCCCGGTGGGCAGTGTGGGATTATACGGTGCCGGTTTAGACGCGATTCCCGGTTCCTTTGGCGAGGCGGGAGAACCCGTCGCCGAAGCTTGCGATCGCCTAAAGGCGAAGTTTCGCGCCTTGTTAGCCGCGCGAATTGTCAAATTAACCTTAAATGCCGAATCCTCTCGATTGAACGTCTCCGCTGCCCTGAAAGTGGTGCAAGGCACCCAGACGGAATTTGCCGCCACTGCCTTTACGCCGCGCAGCCTCCGCAATCTATCACAAAGTGAGAAAACGGCAGCTAACCCCCCTTCCGGCACCATTGCCACCGTGGCAGGCATCCCCCAACTGCCCATCGGCACCCAGGTTCAATGCGAAATCGCCAATGGAGAAAATCGAGACTTATACGTTACATTGTTAGTGGTGACGACTACTGGGGAATTAGTGGTGGTGTTTCCGAATAGTTGGACCGCCGGCATTGATGCAGCGATCGTGAAAGCAGGAGAGACGCGCACCATCCCAGACCGCGATCGCGATGCCTTTCAGCTCACAGTAGGCGGTCCCGGGGGCAGTGCAGAAGTGTTAGCGATCGCCACCTTAGCGCCATTACGAGACTCCCTGCAACAACTGCAAGCGATCGCTGCCGCCAGAGGCACCCGCGAAGGCGCTTTAGTCCTCGAAGAAGAATCGGTAAACGCCGTAGATGGACTGCTGACGGATCTCGATCGCGCCGTTCGCAGCACCCGCAACCTCGAAGAAGAATCGGTAAACGCCGTAGATGGACTGCTGACGGATCTCGATCTCGCCGTTCGCAGCACCCGCAACCTCATCGCCTCCTTCGACCCGCGATCGCGCGTTGCCGGAACCGAACAACTAGCCTCCCTGTCGATTACCTACGCAGTGGTTTAACAGTGGTGTCGTGCAACCCATGTTAACATCAACAGGACTGACGCACCACCTTCACCGGTAGGGTGGGCAAGTTTTTGCCCACCCTACAAATAGCTAAATACTACCTCTTACCTTCCTAACTGCCCATGATTTCATCCCGTTGGTCGATCGGACTTGCCACCCTCCTGTGCCTGACCCTTCCCCTGGGAGAGGTGCGGGCAAATCCCAGCACCTCCGAGACAAATATTTGTCCCCCGAGTTTGGGTTCCCCCGCCCTCGATCGCGTGCAAATCCATACCATAGCCCAGGGCGAAACCCTCGAGGCGATCGCGCAACAGTACAACCTCAAACCCGCCACCATCATTGGCATGAATCCCATCCTGCAAACGGGACAATTCCCCGTGGGCACTCAGATTCGCATTCCCCCGTTTGATGGCATAGAAGTCAGAGTAGAACCGGGACAAACCTGGAGTGACTTAGCAGCCATTTACCAAGTGCCAGGGGCAGCAATTTTCGACAATAACGGCTGTTTGCTCTCGCCGCCGGAAGTCGTCTTCATCCCCGGCGTCATGTGGTCCGAGGATGGTTCTAGCGGGGGTCGGATCCCGGTTGCGCCGGCGGGCAGTCAGTCTCCGACCCCGGAAATCGAAGGCTATCCCTTAGCGGTTCGCGGAGAAATGATTTTAGGGTATGGCAACACCCGCCAGGAACCCCAGACGGGACAACTGACCTTTCACAGCGGGATTGATTTCAAAGCGCCGATTGGCACTGCAGTATTGGCAACCGATGATGGGGTAGTTGCCTTTGCCGGCGATCGCGGGGCCTATGGCAATCTAGTAGTTATCAACCATGCCAACGGCAAACAAACCCGCTACGCCCATCTGGGCATTTTAACCGTAATGACGGGAGAGCAAGTGCAGCGCGCTCAGCAAATTGGCACCCTGGGATACTCCGGAAATCCCGACAGCAACGAACCGCATTTGCACTTTGAAGTGCGATCGTCTACCCAGGAAGGATGGGTCGCACAAAATCCCGAACCCTATTTGCGATCGCAAATCCTCACACCGTGAATCCCCCAACTCGGCAAAATATAAAAACAGGAGAGGGTAAAGTGCCAAGGCGAAACCATCCGCTTTCACCTGGGCACGCTTCTCCCTTCTCCTGCATCATGTGCCGATAAAAAGGCCGATTTCAATTAAGTTTCAGCCATTTCCTTTTTCGGTTCTGAGGGGAAGAGTTCCTCTTCCGGCAGACCCAGAATGTTCCCGTACATTTTGACGTATTCTTTCGCCGAGTTCACCCAGCTAAAGTTTTGCGCCATGCCGCGCTGTTGCAATTGTTCCCAGCGGTCTTTGAAACGATAGCCTTCCCAAGCGCGCACCATGCAGGTGTACAAATCTAACGGTTCATAGCGATCGAAACAGTACCCGGTACCGCTTTCGTTCATCGGGTCGTGATGAGACACCGTATCCACCAGACCTCCCGTGCGGCGCACGATCGGTACGCATCCATAGCGCATGGCCAGCATTTGGCTGATACCGCAAGGCTCAAAGCGACTGGGCATCAAGAAAGCATCGCTGCCGGCATAGATGCGGCGGGCGAGAGAGTCGTTATAGAGTAAATACGTGGCCATGCGACCCGGGTAACGAGTTGCCAGTTGCCACATTTGGGTTTCGTAGTAGCGATCGCCGGTCCCGAGCAAAATGAACTGAGCATCTGTATAAGCCAAAAAGCGATCGAGGATCTGCAACGTAATATCCAAACCCTTTTGTTCCACTAACCGCGTTACCATGCCGACTAAAAAGGCACCCTTATTCACCTCCAAACCGACTTCTTCTTGTAACGCAATTTTGTTGGCTTCCCGTTTATCCAGGGACTTGGCCGCGAAATTTTGCGCCAGACGGTTATCTGTTTCCGGATTATAGGAATCGAGATCGATGCCATTGACAATTCCCACTAATTTTTCACTGATAAACGACATCAACCCTTCCAGGGTTTCGCCGTAATTAGCGGTTTGAATTTGTTTGGAATAGGTAGGAGAAACGGTATTGACGCGATCGGCGTATTGCACCGCCGCCGCCATTGTGTTGTGACCCTGCATGTACCAGGGGCACCAGGTCATCTGTTCCAAACGCCAACGCCACGGCCCTTGATAGGCCAAATTGTGAATGGTGAATACCGTGCTAATATCGGGAGATTGGTGCATCCACACCGGAATCATCCCCGTGTGCCAGTCATGGCAATGGATAATCTCCGGTTTCCAATAGTTCCAGGCAAATTCTGCCGCACCATTGGCAAATAAGGTGAAGCGCCAGTCTTCATCCTCTCCGGCATAGATGCGGCGCGGGAGAAACGAGGGATGGCCAAACAGGTACAAGGGCACTTCGGTTCCAGGTAGCATGGTTTCGTAAATGTCGAAACTCTGGAACATCGCATATCCCTGCCAAATAGGGTCGCTCGGCACTTCCATTTTGTCAGGTAAGAAACCATAGTAAGGCATGAAGATGCGGACGTCATGCCCCATCTGTCGCAGCACTTTTGGCAGTGCGCCGACTACATCACCCATTCCGCCAACTTTTGCAATTGGAGCCGCTTCTGCGGCGACAAATAGAATTCGCATCTTGTTTTCAGCGTTCCCTGAAATCTTCACGTACCGCCATCATAACTGGAGGGGTGACATGACGAGCGCGATCGCCGCTTTGAATCTGGGGCAATGCAACCTCGGTACCGACGGTCCCAACCCGTGGCGATGCCGCATAATTTTAGGGACAAGGCATTATTGCCTTGTCCCGAGAAGATTTGCGATCGCCGGTTGATAAAGTTGGGATTCGATCGCCCATTAATTCTATGTTGTCCGATTAATGAGGGGTTTTGAGCAAATCCACCACTTCTTGCAACAGGGCGATCGCCTGTTCGAGTTTGCCTGCAATCTCTACCTGCGGTGCCCGCGACACCTCCCGGATGGGGGGTGCTTCGGCGACGGATTCGAGGCTCAATTGCTCGATGCAATGCAACAAATCGCGATCGCGACGCAACCATCCTTGCAAAAATATCTCTTGGCTGGGATTGGCTTTCACTCGCTGCTGGCGATATGCCATTCGCCCATGACAATATCGCTTCGCCGTTTCCAGATTGTTCTGTTTTGCCAACGCCGCTTGGGTTTGCGGCCCAAAGTCCCCATCCACGGTGACGCCAAGGGCTTCTTGCAAAAACTCAATGCTGCCTCTAACGTGAAAATTTACCGCCGTATCGAATTGAACCACGCTTAAGGGCAAGCACATGACCTCGGCGTGGCAACGCTGCCAATAATAGCGGTAATAAATGTCTTCCAGTTCGCTTTCGGTCATTTGGCTGACGAACTGTTCCGGTAAGCCTTGGTGGCGGCGATAGGTATCGTAGGTGGCTTGACTAATTCCGCGATCGACCTTTCCGGCGAGGTCTTCTGGGTGTCCGCTTCCTCCTTCCCATTTGAGGGTGAATTGCAGGGCGGTTTTAAATGGATCCACTGAATGGGTCATAATCGAAATTTGGACTTGCAATTTGCAATGGTGGTAGAGACGCGAAATCTCGCGTCTCTATTCCCAAAATTCAGCGGATGTGGAGGCTGACCCGCAAAACCACCCAAATCGCTTCCTCTACAGCGATCGCTTTTCCCGATCCGGGCAAACCGATTTGGGGGGCGCGCCGAACCAACCCAGAATTAACTGCGCTGGATTTGCTCGAAGATTTCGTCGAGAATTTCTTGGGCACCCATTTCCCGCAATTTCTCCGCCAGTTGGATCCCTAGGTGTTGGGCTTGGTCTGGGGTGCCGCTGATGGCGTCTTTAATTAGTCGCTTGCCATCGAGACTGGCGACCATGCCGGTTAAGGTCAGCCGATCGCCTTCAATTTTGGTATTTACTCCAATTGGCACTTGACAACCGCCTTCAAGTGTGTTAAGAAACGCCCGCTCGGCATAGCAGCGTTGCGCGGTTTCCCGGTGTTCGAGGGCTTTGAGCAGGTCGAGGATTTCCGCATCGTCGGTCCGACACTCAATCCCTAGGGCACCTTGCCCCACGGCATGCAGGGAAATTTCCGGGGGAATGACTTGGTGAATGCGATCGCTCATTCCCAGTCTGGTTAACCCGGCGACGGCTAAAACAATCGCATCGTACTGTCCTTCGTCTAGTTTCGCCAGTCTCGTATTCAAGTTGCCCCGGATATCTTTAAATTCTAAATGGGGGAAGTGATACCGAAGCTGGGCCAGTCGTCGCAGGGAGGAGGTTCCTACCACCGATCCCGGCGATAGGGTCTCGAGCTGTTTGTCTTTGTGCTTCTCATGCACCACTAGGGCATCCGCCGGATTCTCCCGTTCGGTGACGCATCCTAACATTAATCCTTCGGGTAGGTTGGTGGGCAGGTCTTTCAGGGAATGCACCGCTAAGTCGGTTTCGTGCTGCAGCATTCCCACTTCCAGCTCTTTGGTAAATAGCCCTTTATCCCCAATTTTGGCTAAGGCAACATCGAGGATTTTGTCGCCTTGCGTACTCATGGTGTGGACTTCAAAGCGGCGATCGGGAAAATGCTTTTGCAGTTGCTCTTGCACCCAGTGGGTCTGCACTAGGGCGAGTTGGCTTTTGCGTGAACCAATGCGAACGGTGCGCGGCGGGCTGGAAACGGTTGAGGTCATAATGATGTCGCGTGGTTTATGCTGATAGGTTAACCATGTCTAGACTACCGCAGGGGGAACTCAATTCTCTCTTTTGGCCGATCGCTTTTCCTCAACAAAAGGGCGATCGCTCCTCTCCTCCTTCCCCGGTTTCGCGATCGCTCTGGGCTATCCTCCTAACACTCCGCCTCTGCTGCTGTGTCCTGTTTCCCTCTACCCCCCCCATCTCTCCCTCCCTTTCTTTTCCTGTGGCTTCATCTGTTGTGACAATCGGCGATCGCTATGGCTGGCATGGCCTTTTTCTTCCTCTTCCTTTCCCTCAACTCCTAAAGAAATATGCATCTAGATAGAGTGAATTATTCTGCAGGTTCGCTACAATAGTCCCCAAGATAGACTCAAGGTAAAATTTAACCAAGTCGGTATTTTTTAACCCCTCTCAAATCCAGCTACCCCTATCTTTTCAGCTTTTCGGGTGGCTGCTTTTTAAATCAAATATTCTTTTAGGGTAAAATATTCTATCACCGGATAGATAATTTAACTGACTATTTCCTGTATCATAACTAACTAAAGCAGCAACTTTTTGCACTGAACTCTATAAACAATCATTTTATTTCTCCGATTCAAACCCCCCATTTAATCGGATTTTCAGGAAATCACCCCATCTAAAAGAAGAGGAGAAAATGGATATTTAAGAGTGCAAATATATACGGAGATAGATATCATTCTGGAAAAATATGAGCTAGATTAACACTAGCCGAAAAACGCAGGAGAAGGAGAGGAGAAAAATTATTATGCGAAGAATAGCTATCATCGGTTCTAGCGGCTCTGGAAAATCTACCCTAGGTCGGCAGCTTTCCGATCTATTAAATGTGGATCTGATTCACTTCGATCGTCTGTGCTGGAAACCCGATTGGGTGCCCACCAGTAACGCCGAACGACAACAACAGTTAGATCGTTATTTGCAAAAAGAACGTTGGATTATTGAAGGCGACGGCGATCGCGCGAATCCGAATCTTATCTACGATCGCCGTTTTGCCCATGCAGATACCATCGTCTGGTTGGATTTTCCCCGCCATACTTGTTTCTGGCAAATTGTCCAAAAATACTTGAACGATTCCGGCGATCGCCAGGATCTACCCGCCGGATGTCAGCCCAATATTTTCCACAAAGGTTTTCTTAACTTTCTCAAGCAGCTGTGGAACTATCCCCAACGCGATCGTCAGATAGTTGGTGAAAAAATCCAGCGTTATTGGCCAGAAAAACGAGTGTTTATTCTCCGCAGACCCACAGAAGTGAAAGACTTTATCCACGCGATCGCCCGCGTTAATTTTCTATCTACGTCGGCAGTGTCCCCCAAGGTTTCCAAAACAAAGCCTACAATCTCTAAGCTAATTAGCATCCCCGCCACTAGCTAATTTTCTTCAATCGCATTGATGTAAGCAACTCCTTGTCCGCTCATCGTTTAGAACAATTAACTCCACTTTAATTAGGTCAAAACCACCTGTAGCTTACTTTCTCCAAGTTAGGGAATCGAATTGCTCGATAAAAAGCAATTTTCGGCTAACTTGGAAAATTTTAATGGCAGAAAAATTATCGGTAAAAATTATCAGCAATTATGCAAAATAATTTGCAGGTTTTAACTCGTTAACTCGTTCCCAGGCTCCCGCCTGGGAACGAGTTAACGAGGCTCCGCGTCCGCCCAATAATTGAGAATGGAGAATTGGCATCCTTGCGCCGGAGGGAGGGTGGATCGATCGCGATGGGCGGGGGGGTGAAAAAGCGATCGGCTGTTGACAGGAGGATTGACCTCAGTTTGAACCCTCCACCCTACAATATTCTAGTTGTGTCAAATTGAGGTGCGGAGGAAACGAACGTGGATTATCGCGAACTGGTGGATCGCTACAACCAAGGAGAGAGAGACTTTCGGGGCGTGGATCTCGAAGGAGGGGACTTGGTGGAAATCACCCTCTATAGAGCGATGCTGAATAATGCATGCTTGAGGAAAGTCTATATGGGGCGGGCGGATCTGCGCGCCGTAGATCTGCGAAATGCGGACCTGAGTGGGGCGCAGATGAATGGAGCCTCGTTGGTGGGTGCAGACTTACGAGGAGCCAATCTCAGTGGGGCTTCTCTACGAGAGGCAGATTTGTACCGGGTGAACTTGAGTAATGCCAATCTCAGTGGGGCAGATTTGCATGAGGCAGATTTGCGCGAAACCTCTTTGCAGCAAGCGAATTTGCACGAAGCGGTGATCAGTGAAGCAGATTTGCGACAGTCTTCTTTGAGTGGGGCGAACCTCAAGGGTGCCGATTTGCGCGAAAGCAATCTTTATCAAGCCTCTTTCTATCAAGCTTGCTTGCACGAAGCGGATCTGCGCGATACGATTTTGACCTATTGCAACCTGCATGGTGCCACGATGCCCGATGGCACGATCCATGAGTAGTTAATTGCGCCTCGGATTGGCTCACAAGTGCGATCGCGCGATCGCACTTTCCGCCCTAGGGCGCGCTGTGGGGGGTCGATCCCGAGGCGATCGCCACCCTAGCCAATCCCCAGGGTCTATTCGATTAGGCTTCGGGTTCCTTTCCTGGCTGGAATTCTATCAGTTTTACATCGATTTCCGAGACGGTGCCGTGATGCAGGTATTGATAGCGACTCATGCCCACACCGGGAATAAAGTCTACCACTACGCGATCGGGGGCGGTGCGATAGGTGAACCGATATTGCGTTTTACTTCCGGAGGCGATTCTCTTGGCTTTTAATCCCACGAGTTCCTGTTGTTCCACATTCCAGCGATACGCACCATCTAAGCGCGTTAGCTGTGATGTCGGCCCAAACACTTGTCCGTCACGTAGGGGCGATTCGAGAAATAGTTCCGATTCTTCCAGTAAGTTGGCTAGGAAATCTCCCTCATCTTTCAGGCGCGTCAGTACCTCTGGAACGCGATCTCCCATCACTAAATAATACTTCCCCGGGTTCACTTCCACGATTAGATAATCCCCCCGCTGTTTGCCTTCCCTATACCACACTAAATCCGCCGGATGTCCTTTAATAACCGCTACGTTCAAATGTCCGCGTTGAAAGTTCTCGATGACTTCCATTCTCCAGGTTATCTTTTTTTCCTCGAGGTCTGCGGAGTTTTCTTCGGTCCATTTCGTCACGCCTTCGTAGAGCCAATAGGTGCCCTCGGACAGGGGCAATGCTATTTTATTGGCGGCAGTTTCTTGTGCCACAATTGTCTCTTTTGGCAACTGGATTGCCACCCGAACGCCTGACAAAATTACGGCGATGGTAATTACTGTAATAAACCACTGATGTTTCATTTTTGTAAAACTTAAAATCAAAAAATCACAGATGGGGAACGAATCGAACAAAAATTTATCCACAAGGTGGCGTCGGTCATTTATCCTCCCGGAATGACCCTCCCTCCGGACAAGATGAGGCCAATATAAACCGCTATTCGTTCTGCTAAAATTATTAGATAAATTATGAATCCTTGCTCATCGTTTTCTCCAGGACAATTCCCGGAATGAGGGGGCAATTCCTAAATTGCCCCGAACTCGGAAAGGCGATCGCGCGATCGCCTTAGCAGAGTGGTTAAGCGGCGGTTAATTCAGAGGCGGTTTCTTCAGTTTCCTCCATGTCTGTAGGTGCCCCATCGCGCACCAAGGAAGCTTGCGGTTTGCCTTGCATGAAACTACCTACCATCGCTAACATGGCATTCACTTTGCGCTCGCGCCACCGATCCACTACGCGATCGACTTCAGGCGGTGATAAGCGTCGCTGCAGCGCTTCGTACAAATACGCCGCATGACCGATTTCATCGTTGGCGATCGCGAGCATTCCTTTCTTCAAATTCGCACTGTGCGCCTCGTCTTCGGGCAACGCATTTGCCATTGATGCAAAATCTCGACTGGCATCCCGTTCCAAAATATAGGTGCTGCCCATAAATACAATCCAATCTATCGCTTCGGGTTTCAATTGCGCCGATTCATATCCCTCAAAAAATGCCGCAAAAAACGGACTGCGCCGATCGGATTTTTTCCCGTCTTTCTCGCTTTTGTTTTTCCGCATACTCTGGATATCGATCGCTTGTTTGTTAAGCTGTTTGAGCGCATGAGCGAAAATTTGACCGTGCCGCCGTTCGTCCGCTGCATGGCGATCGAGTTTCTCGGCTAACCATTCATCTCCCTCTTTTGCCGCTCTGTCTCTCAATGCTTCCAGAAAAGGCACCGATCCAGATTCGGCTAATTGAAACCCAGCAAGGGTATTGGGTCGCGTCAGCGGATCGCGAATGTTTCGCGCAGTAATATAAGCAACTGCACCGGAACTGACAAGATGGAGTACGTGAGTCCAGACGTTCATGGGCAATACTTTTCTAGATGAGTTGGGTCTATTCTGGTGATTTTAATGCATTTTTCTTGATTCGGTTTGATGGGTCTGATACATTTCGCCAAAATTTATGCCCTTGAAGGGCAATCAGCGGGATTAAGCGATCGCCCCGTTAAACCTCGCGGGTTAATTATTAAGCCCAACTCCACTTCCGGTTGCCCGATTCTTGCTTTCTCGTTTCGCCTTGGCTGATTTTTTCAGCCAAATAAACTCGCGGGCCAATCGCCAATTTATGGGAAAAATGGCAGGGAATCCCCCAGGGGCGATGGCGCAATGGCGCAGTTGCGATCGCGCAGTGTGAAAATAAATCCCCCCTCCACGGACGAAGAGCGGATAAAATTAAACTAACCATAGCGCCTGAATGGTGAAAATCTGCTTCGCCCGAAAGGTGACTTTGGCGGCTAATCCCAAATCTGTTAGTTGCAACAGAAGGATAAATAATGAAACTTAAACTCCTAGCGCCAGCAGCGGTGCTGACTACTTTTTGCTTTGCCATGCCGACAAGTGCGGAAAACGTGCAACAGATTCAACAGTTGCTCTCTACCAAGGAATGTGGCGGATGCGATTTGAGTAACGCCGGGTTGGTGAGGGCCAATCTCTCCAACGCCCAACTGGGTGAGGCAAATTTGATGCGGGCCAATCTCAGTCGCGCCCAACTGATGGGGGCGGATCTGCGCGGGGCGGATCTGCGCGGGGCGTCTTTGTTTGGGGCAAATTTGATGGGGGCGGATCTCAGCGGGGCGGATCTGCGCGGGGCGGATCTGCGCGAAGCGTATTTAGTGGATGTGAATTTGACTGATGCCCAAATTGAGGGGGCAAATTTGCAAGATGCGATCGGTACTCCCGCTACTGTCATGGATGTGGCAGATGTTTATAACTGGGGCGTCAGAGCAGCACAGCAGAAAAATTTGGACGAAGCGATCGCCTATTTTAACCAAGCTTTAAGCCTGGATCCGGAATTCGCACCCGCCTATCTGGCACGCAGCATTGTCCGCGCCCAAAAATCCGATCTCCCAGGGGCGCGCGGCGATGCAGAAATTGCCTTAGAACTGTTTGCGATTCAAAATAATCCCCAAGCGTTTGAAGCGACTCAACAATTAATCGCTCAAATCGATGCGGCTCAAAATCCCGACTCTGGTAACAATGGCGGCGGCGGTTTTATGCGATTCGTCGGCTCGATGGGGGCGCTGCTCCTGCGCTTGATGTTATGATTCCCCTCTTGGCAATTGAATTGGCATGGGAGTTCGAGTGTTAAGCGCAAAGGGGGGCGCACCCCTGGGGACTCGCGCCCCCTCCCCGCGCTCTTCACGCCAGTTGCGATCGCGATCGCCGAGTGTTTGGGCAAATATCACATGTCGGTTGCGATCGCGATCGCTTCCTCTGCGCCCTATATCGGGGATTCTACAGATATAGAATTTTAATCCTCTGGGTACTTTCAGGGATGGTGAGGGGCGATGTTAGAAAAACTCATTTTATCGGCAACAATTACCTTTGTCCTTAATTTCTTTGTCAGCACGAATCAACCCCCCGGACCCGGGATGCATCAGGGGGTCGAACTCCCGCAACCGGAATCGGCGATCGCGCGTTTCCAAAAATAATCCATTTTGTTGAAATTTCTGTTAACTGGTTCCCCCCCATGAGCGGGGAACCAGTTCAATGAAAACCTGCCAATTATTTTTCCTAAGTGATTACCAGTTGATTTTAACACAAAAACCCAAGCGTTTCAAGAGTGGCGCAGAGCATTTCCGAGAAATTTTTCCGCGCTGATTGCATTGATTCCGCAGGGGGAACGGAAACGGCTCTTCGCCACTGTTGTGGATGAGTAAAATTAAGTAGCAATTGGTTCTTTTTTGGTTTCTTCACTAATAATCGATTGCGGGACGCGAGAGGCAATTGGCATTCGCCAGCCGGTCCCGAAAGCGCGATCGGTGACTTTTAATCCCGGCGGGGCTTGTCGCCGTTTAAACTCGGCCCGGTTGAGGAGTTTGACGATTTTTTGTACCACGGCGGGTTCATGTCCGGCGGCGACAATTTCAGCCAGAGATTGATGTTTGTGAATCAAGCGATCGAGGATGTCATCGAGAATCTCGTAAGAGGGCAGAGAATCTTGGTCTACTTGACCCGGTTTGAGTTCGGCACTCGGGGGTTTAGTGAGGACACTTTCGGGGATAATAGTTTCGCCGGGATGGCGGGTATTGAGCCAGCGACAGAGGGCATAAACCTGGGTTTTGGGAACATCGGCGATCGCGGCTAAACCGCCACTCATATCCCCATACAAGGTGGAATATCCCACCGCCATTTCTGATTTATTCCCCGTGGAAATCAGCATATGTCCGAACTTATTGGAAATCGCCATTAATAAATTGCCCCGGATGCGCGCTTGCAGGTTTTCTTCAGTAACATCGTTAGGCAATCCTGCGAACAAATCCCCTAGGGTGCGATCGTAGGTGTCCATCAACTCGCCGATGGGTAAAGTATGGGTTTGAATGCCCAAGTTTTTGGCCAATTCTAATGCATCGTCGATAGATTGCGATGACGTATGGGGAGAAGGCATCAAAATGCCGAGTACCTTGTCTTTCCCTAAAGCAGCAGTGGCGATCGCCGCCACCAGAGAAGAATCAATCCCGCCACTTAATCCCATCACCGCTTTATCGAACCCACATTTGCAGGTATAATCCCGCACCCCCAACACCAGCGCCGACCAGATTTCTTCTTCTTGATTCAACACCGGATGTATCGGTTGGGTTTCGATTGGCTGTAAATCGCGCGTTTGTTCGTTCAGTTCCACCATGACAAAATCGGTGTCAAATGATGCCGCGCGCATCACCACTTCCCCAGACCGATTTAATGCCACGCTGTACCCATCAAAAATCAAGTCATCATTGCCCCCCACTTGGTTGACATAAATCACGGCTTTTTGATAGCGTAGGGCAACGTGACGGAGCATTTCTTCTCTGAGGTTTTGTTTGCCCACGGTGTAGGGAGAGGCGGACAAGTTGAAAATCAAATCCACGCCTTCTTCGGCAAGGTCGGAAATCGGATTGCAGGAGTAATGTCTTTTCCCCCAAAAGCGATCGTCATTCCACAAGTCTTCGCAAATTGTGACGCCAATGCGAATCGGATTGGTTTTCTCTTCCGAACCGTCCTCATCCAGAATATCCGTCAGGGAAAAAAAGTTGCTCAACGAGGCAGAATCAAAATAGCGATTTTCGTCAAATACATCGTAGGTAGGCAACAAGCGTTTGTGAAAAAAATGTTTGATTTTGCCGTTTTTTAGGAAGGCGATGCTATTATATAATGGCTTGCCCCCGGTGGTGTCGGCAAGGGCATTGACCTGTACCGTTCCCACTAAAACCGGCAGTTCGCTGGGTAATTGTTCTGCTAGTTTTTTTAACTGGATGACCATTGCTTCGATAAAACTCGGTCGCAACAGTAAATCTCTGGGGGGATAGCCACAAAGGGATAGTTCGGGGGTGAGCATCAGGTGCGCGCCTGCATCGGCAGCTTGTTTGGCCGCTGCAAGGATTTTTTCTGAGTTTCCCAGCAGGTCTCCGATGGTGGGATTGAGTTGCGCGATCGCAATTTTCATCAGGTTTTCTCCTATAAATATAAGGGTAAATGGAACGGAATTTATCTTCAGTTAGCCCGGGTCAAATAAACACTAGCGGTTTATCTTTTAAAGGGGCAAAGGCTTCAGCATCGAAGCGATAGAGAGTGGCGGGACGTCCTGCGCCGCGCGAAACTTTCAGCCCCGTATCGGCCAAAAACCCCAGTTTGAGAATTCTCGCCCGAAAATTAGAATAATCGGAGAAATTTTCGCCTAAAACTGTAGTATAAAGCTGATAAAGGTCGCTTAAGGTAAACACTTCTGGCAAGACTTCAAAGGCAACGGGACTGTATTCGAGCTTGTTTCGCAGTCGTTGATGACCGTATTTTAAGATTTCGTTGTGGTCGAATGCCAGTTGCGGCACTTCATCGAGAGGATACCAGGCAATTCCGCGCACGCCGCAACTGATTAATTGCGCTTCCTCAAATCGGACTAAGGCAAAATAACTCACCGACAAATAGCGACAGGGAGGAGATTCGCTGAATTCGCGCGGGTCGCGACCTGGGCCGCCGAAGGTGTACAATTGCTCTAAATAGAGATTGTTGGCTTGGATTTTTTCCGATAAAATCCGATAGGCTGCTTGTTCGAGAGATTCGCCTTGACGAACCAGGGTTCCGGGCAAACACCACTGTCCCAAAAAGGGTTCGTTTTCGCGCATGACTAACAAAACCAGCAACCGATTTTGGGCTGGATCGACGGAAAAAATCGCGTTATCGACTCCCACTTTAAAATCCAAAGGGAGGCTCAAAGACGCTGACATTGGTTTAACCGGCGTCCTGATAGGCGTAGAGATGTTCTTGGTTGATATAATTTTCCACGGGCGGGGGAACGGCTTCTTTGGTTTTGGTTTGGCGATAGGCGGTGGAGGAGACATCGGGAACCTCGAGAGGGGCGATCGCCACCTGCGCGCCCATGTCTTTCAGGGTTTGCAAGGCGTCTGGGGAAATCTCCGCACCAGGACGGGGCACCACCAGCAGTTGCACTTGTTGTAATAAAGTTTCCACGTTATACCACTGGGGTAACTGTTCGATCAAGTCGGAACCAATGACCAGGTGCAGTTCAGCATCGGGCCATTTTTGCCGCGCCACTTTCACGGTTTCTAGAGTTCTCGGATGACTCAATTCGGGATAAAAGTTGATATTCTCGGATTGGGAGACGCTTTCTCCCACCAACAACCGCAACATCTGCGATCGATGGTCCAGGGGGGTCTGATGAGATTTAAAGGGATTGTCCGAGGTCCAAACCGCCACGCGATCGAAGTGTTGGGAGAGCCATTTAATAATCACTTGGTGCGCTTTGGTCGGCGGATCGGCACTGGTTCCAAATAAAGCAATTGAAGTCATAGGATAGGTACGGGGTTGATTGCAGCAGAATTGAAAGTGTCAGGTGGATAAGGGATAATCGCTCATCCACCGGGGTTTACAAGAGGTTATATTTCTCTTGGGTTTTTTGGGTGAGCGCTTGCAAGGACTCGGAAATCTCTACCGGTGGTGGGGTGGGGTCGTCCAATTGGCGGGCGCTGTCGGGGAGAGAGGCAACGGTGTTTTGCGTGCGATCGCCGATCGCTTCGAGGGTGTCGGGAGAATGCACCGGTTTGCCTTTTCGGTAGAGCAGTTGCAACATGGGCGTTTCTCCGGGTTGCGGTTCCTCACTTGCCAATCCCAAGCGATCGCCCACCTGTTTCCCGCCTTCATAGCGGCGAAAAATTTGCTTGCGCCCCGGATAGGTGACTTTACCGCTGGATTTTTTCATCACGGGCATCCCGTCGATTTCGACGATTTTATACACCCCATTGACGGGGGAACCCGTGACCAATTTCGTGCCCACGCCATAGCCGTCTATCGGGCAATTTTCGGCTTTCAATTTGGCAATTTCCCACTCATCTAAATCGCCACTGACAAAGATGCGCGCGTCGGGAAGCAGTTCTTTCACCTGTTTGGAGAGTTTGGCCAAATCCCCGGAATCTATGCGGACGCCGGCCACTTCCATATCGCCGTCTAGGAGGCGATCGGCTAGCTGGCGGGCCGCTTCTACGGTATCGTAGGTATCGATCAGCAACGGCGCGCCGGGAAAGTAGTGGTGAAAGGCACGAAATGCCTGCATCTCGCTGCCTTCGGTGGCGGTGAGCGCCATCACCAGGGAATGGGCCATCGTCCCGGAGGGTTTGCGCCCTAGTTTGAGCGCCGCGAGAACGTTGGAGGTGGAATTCATGCCGCCGGCGATCGCCGATCGCGCCCCCCACATGGAGCCTTGGGGGCTAAAGGCGCGACGGGTGCCAAATTCTAGGATGGTGGCGGATGGTCCGGCGACATCGCGGATCCGGGCGGCGCGGGTGCCCACTAAGGTTTGGTAGTTTAAGGTGTTGAGTAGGTAGGTTTCTACTACCTGCGCCTGCCAAAACGGGGCCTCTACGCGCAAGAGGGGTTCGTTGGGGAAAACGGCGGTTCCTTCCGGTAGCGCCCAGACGTCCCCGGTGAAGCGCGCATTTTCTAGGGTAGACCAAAATTTGTCCGAGACTTTGGCAAAAATGCCGGTGGATTGCAAGCTGCTAATCTGCTCTGGGGTGAATCGGAAGTTGTGCAGATACTCGAATGCCTGGGCTAGTCCCATTGCGATTAAGTAGCCAAAGTTTTTGGGGAGCTTGCGGACGAATAGCTCGAAACTAGCGGGGCGATCGTCGAGTCCTTCGCCACAGTAGCACGCCGCCATTGTCAGCTCGTAAAGATCGCTTAAGAGGCTATAATCCTCTGGGGCGATCGTTAGGGATCCCTCCCCCGGGGGAGAAGCGGGTCGAGATCCGCGATTGTCTGATTCGGTGGCGGTTGCCATCTGCCTGGGTCCTCCTGCGATCGGTTTGTCTAATTATAGTAGCAATTACTAAAATTTGTCAGGGATTTCCAGATTATTTTTGGGAATTTGCGGCTCGAAACCCTGAAAAATCGCTTTGGTTAAATCTGTAACAGCTTCGCCGAGGATTTTATTTTGGTGAATTTCATTAAAAAGACCGAGGGAGATTCTGTCTCTCGGGGGATCGGATTGCCGGTGGGGGATGCTACGGATCGCGAGTGAGGCGGATGTCGGTATTGGGTGAAATCCCGAACCGCATACCCTCGGGAAACCGGATTGAAGCGATCGCGGATAATGTTAAAATAATCTATAGTTGTGCAGGCTGATTCCAGGTAAACGGTTGTAACGAAAAATTACTAACCTTAACGCAATTACCGCTGAAGCTTCCCCAAATGTTGCGCGAAATATTACGAAATTATAAGTTCTAATACAAAAGATTGCAAACTCCCCCCAAAGCTCTCCCCATGCTTTAATGTAAAAAGTAACGAGGTCTAATACCTTTCCTCTTAATTCTTGTTTTCAAAGTAGCTGAATGTTAGGAGCTTAACCATGAATATTTCCAAAATGTTTTCCGATGTTATGCAATATGTGTCCGAAGCCTTTGCTCGGATCTTTAGTCCCAGCGACGATATCTATCCCATGAGTGGCGTACAACCCTTTGAAGGCGACCCCTACAAAGACTCTCAATGGGCGGACTAATTCTAGCAAACCATTAATTGTGGCAAGCGTTAAAATACCTAAGTCAACCCCATCCAACCCGCGTTTGGATGGGGTTGGCTTTTGGATCGAAAATGGCAAAATTTAAACTTTATTTAACAAATGGGCCAGTTCCTAACTGAAAAATATCCGCTCTAACAAAAAGCAAAGCGCTGCAGTACCGAGGGGAACGGTCAGATTATCGATGCCGATTTTCGACACCGCTTCGAGTCCGGTAGCGAACAAAGCAACGGCAACAGATAACACCCAGATCGGCCAGAGATTGCCTTGGACGAGGGTAAGAATCAGTACCGTTACGGCATAGCTGACCGATGCCATTGTTAGCGACCCTTCCCAACTCTTTTTTTCCCCCCATAATCGATAGGGATGCTTGCCAAAACGCTGCCCCACTAAAGCGGCGCATCCATCCCCATAGGCCATGATTAATATGCCGATCGCCGCATAGTAGGGTTTGTCTAGGGGCCAGAACCACGCCACTAAGATGCCAATACTGATGGCATAAAAAAAGGTGCCCAGACTTTTGCGCCCCACGCTGTTGATACCGGGGAAGAGGGGATATTTGTAGGACAACAAAGCGATCGCCCCGGCGGCGATCGAGGCGACAATTGCCACCCAGGCGGGAATATCCAACCACCACGCCAGCAAAATCACGTTTCCGGTTCCGATATGAACCACCTTGCGAACCAGTTCCGAGTCGGTGTCGGTAAACTTATGCAGTCCTTCTGCCGTGAGAAAAATGACCGCCATCCAAAGGGCAACGGCTGCGCTATGTAGCCACAAATTCTCTGCAAATTCTAAGTGAAATAGGGAAGTAAGCACGGAAGTGATTTAACTCGCCATTAACAATACTTCCTATCACTGTATGGGATAATGGTGTCCTCGGCGATACTCCCAGGCCGATTTTCTGGAAATGCAGGGGCTTTCCCCGGTGGATAGCAGGGGTAGGGGGGCAACGAGTTGCCCACCGGTTATTGTCTGTTGGAAGTTAAAATTCAAATAGAATGCACGGGAGATTTATGAAAGCAGTGTTAATCGGGTTGATTCGCGGCTACCGCCTGCTGATTTCACCCCTGTTTCCCCCCGCTTGTCGGTTTCGGCCCACTTGTTCGGAATATGCCCTGGAAGCGATCGCGCGATTTGGCCCCCTGCGGGGCAGTTGGTTGGCGATCCGCCGCATTTTGCGCTGTCACCCGTTGCACCCAGGCGGATACGATCCGGTACCATTCCCCAGGGAGGAGATATCGAACCGGATCGAAAAAAAGGATTCAATTGATTGAGAATAAAAGAGTTTTGCTGAAATTTTGGCCGCCAATTATCTGGGGCGAGACCCCCCAAGGGCGATCCTCGCGCGATCGGCGAGTTGTAAACAAGGAGGAATTGGGCAAGGGACTCCCCTAGTCCAGAAGTTTGACCCGACCGCGTTTGGCGCTGTAAATCAGTCTGTTAATGATGTCGAGATGTTCGTCGTTTAAGGGAGAGTTTAAAAGTGCCGCCCGCAGTTGGGTGCGATCGGCGATCGTCATCTGACCCGAACACAAAATATCACCAAAGCGTTCTTCAATGGTGTCTTGGCATCTATTTTCCAGAGCTTTCATGGTTACGAATGGGTTTTAGTCAAATCATTCTCTCAATTCTCCGGGATTTTACGGAATTTGGGTGCGATCGCGGTTCGGGTTTCCATGTGACAATCATCGGCTCATTTAGTGACCTAAATCATTGACAAAAAAATTCCACAAGTTAAGGCAATCCCGCGATGGGAATAAATTCTCGTCAAAAAAAATAATCCCCAAGAGGGCAAGCTTCCCTCGGTTCCGACCTTTCATCTGAGAAGGAGGAAATAATTCGGATCCCTAGGGCACTCCTTTGGATGTCTCGTTCTACCGTTTTTAAACAATAATCCGGCAGGCAAATCTAAAATTTTTATTAAAAAAAACCCAATCCCGTTCGGGATTGGGAACTTAGCAATTGTCTAGAGAGTCTTAAAAATTCTTACAGGTCGTACATCCGAGCTTCAGAAGCATCCGGATGCTCCTCGCAGTAGCGTTCAAATGCGGTTTTCGGTAGTTTTTCTCTGCGGTGTGCCGAGGCAGAAAGTAATTCTTCTACGATATCCCATGCGACGGCACTCTCGCGAGATTCGACACCTTTTGCTTCGGAAATCGCACGCGCTTCGGCGATCGCTGCTTCGATTTGTTCATCCAGAGTGGGTGTAGGGCGTTCTCGAACCGGAACTGCAAATGGGGTGCTTCCCCGATTTACTCTAGCTTGCTTTTGTGGAGCTGTTAACGCTGGAGCCATAATTGTCGTACCTCCTATAAAAGATTCCCCGCCAGTTGGATTCTTCAGATTTGGGGAAGGGTTAAAAAGTCAATGACTTTTAAACCCGATGTCTTTATTTTAACGCGCCTGACCGACGGTTGGGGTGTCAATAACCGTAAAGCTTTTTTGCCAAACGTTATGAAGTATGAAGTTATGGAAATTTTTACAACGTAATCGGCGATTCCACATAAATGGTGGGGTCTTGCATGGTAAAATCGATACCGAAGGCTTTTAACTTTTTAGACATCGTATTGTTGGCTAATTCCAGCAATCGCTTCCGAAGTTCGATGGAATTTTCACTGGAGCCTAAAATGAAAAACGTCACCCTTGCCTGAGTGGTAACTTTTTCAAAGCCCTCTGAGTTGCGTTTCAGGAAATTATCGTTAAAGGCAATTTTGGTACTACCCGGATCGATGCCGTACACAGAGTTGGTGCTTTCTTTAATCGTCTGTTGCACCAAGGCATGTTCCCGTTCTTCCAGCAACCGATAGAAATCCAGATAAAGCAACACCATCACCTTCTTCGCCCGGGTGAGATTTTCGATTTCCATGCTGATTAAGGTGGAGTTGGGGACGATAAACAAGGTGCTTTTAGCAGAAGTGCGGATTTTAGTAGACCGCAAACCGATAGACTCCACCCGCCCCAACTCGCCATTCTGGAGGCGAATATAATCGCCGGGAACGAAGGGGCGATCTAAGTACAAGACGATGGTACTGAGAAGCTGCTCTAAAATCTTTTGCGCGGCGAAAGCAACGGCTAAACCGCCAATCCCCAAGCTAGCCATTAACCCAATTAAGTTAATCTGCAAGCTATTGGCATAGACGAGGGCAGCAAAAAAGCCGATAATCACATTCACCAAGGTTTCGATAACTAAGAGAAATTCATCTCCCGATCGCCCCCAGCGGCGAAGCAAGTCAATCCCATAGATGCGGACGACTTGGCGAAAAATGCGCGAAATCAGCCACGCCACGCTCACAATTACCCCTAAGTTAACAAACGGGGTCAGAAATTGGTACAAACTGGGGTAATCCCGCAGCCATACCAAAGATAAGGAAATCAGCAAAAAGGTGCCTGCCAATCTAAACGGTTGTTGCAGGGGTTCGATAAAATTATCGTAAATCGTCGTCACCTGCTGCGGCGAAACCCGGTGAATAATGATGCGGACGATGCTGGGGGTATAGCGCCCGATCGCCAAGGAACCGAGTAAGAAAATCAGAAAAATGACGTAGTTGGGCAGATCCGAGTCGTACAAAACATTGTAAAAGTTGCGGATGATACTGGTAAATTCTGACATATTCATCGACAAGGTTAGATAGTAATGGGCGAATCGACATAAATGGTGGGTTCTTCCATATCAAACCCAATCCCGTAGTCGCGCAATCGCTGGGTAATGTTTTGATTGGCTAAATCGAGCAGTTGACGGCGCAATTCCATCGACACTTCCCCAGAACCGAGAATAAAAAAGGTAATTTGCGCTTGAGTGCGCGCGTCGCTGCCGGCGAAGGTGCGATCGCGAAAGGAAACATCGGTATTGCGCGAGTCGATGCCAAAGATATCGTTGGTACTTTCTACAATTACTTGGCGAATCAATGCCCGTTCTTCATTGGGAACGATCCGGTAAAAGTTCAGGTAGGCGATCGCCATGACTTTTTTCGCCCCGGTAAAGTTTTCGATGGTGGTTTGGGTGAGGGCATTATTCGGCACCACAATTACCGTTCCTTTTCCAGAAGAGCGAATTTTGGTCGATCGCAACCCGATGGACTCCACCCGCCCAAAGGTGCCATCGGGCAAGCCGATATAGTCATCCACACCAAAGGGGCGATCGATATAAAGCACGATTCCGCCTAACAGTTGTTCCAAGGTTTTTTGCGCTGCAAATGCCACTGCCAATCCGCCAATCCCCAAACTGGCAAAAATTCCCAAAATATTGATTTTATGGGTTTGGGCAAAAATGACAAAGGCGATTAAAATAATCAGAAAATTAACCAGCCATTTGGCTAAAATCAAAAACTCGCTGTTGGTTTTTCGTCCTTTTTTCAGGGCGGCATCCAACACATACAGGTCGAAAAACTGTTTGAACAACTGAGAGGTCAACCAGGTGACACCAATGGCGGCGGATAAACTCAGGGGAATTTCGATCGCATCGGACCAGCGATCGGCGGGGTTGGGAATAATCAGCCACGCAATATCCGTAATACTCAGGGCAATCACCACCCCGATTAACGCCCGATAAGGATCCACAATTTGCTGATAAATTTCGACGGTTTTCGGCGCAGCGAATAACTTAATCAGCGGTTGAATCAGTTTCGGGATGAAATAGCCGGCAAGAAAGGCAACAACGCCCGCGCATCCGAGAAATAAAAACTGGACGCTTCGATCGATAAAGACGGCTTCGGGAAAATAATCAAGCATGGTAAATCTCCATCGCATTCTCCACAGAGAACCCCTGACGGGCAGAGGGCCTCAACGCATAAAAAACCCTGCCTCGCGCAAAGCATTGGCAACGGCAATCTCGTTGGGGGGTTCTCTGCTTTAGCGGTTGTCCATTGTTATTGTGCCATGAAAGGGGGACGCGCGATCGCCAAATCCGCGAATCGACCGCTCATCAAACGCCTTTCTCGTGCTGACGCGCACTATACAATTGCCTCAAAACGCTTCGCCAACCAGGGTAAATGCCGCCCAATCTCTCGGATCGGGATGCTGTTGCATGGTGTCTAACATCGCCGATCGCAATGCAGAGGCTTTATCGGGAGTGTCTTGTAAGACGCGGTAAAAGGCACGCATCAAATCGGCGGTGGGGGCATCGGGGACGAACCACAGGGACACCACCACGCTGGGAACCCCGGCGGAAATAAACGATCGCGACAGTCCAATTACCCCATCCCCGGTAATTTTACCTCTGCCGGTGTTGCAAGCACTCAGCACCACTAACGAGGCGTTCAAGTTCATGGACAGGATTTCGTCGGAGGTGAGCAATCCGTCTTCCTGGGGGTCTGGCGTGAGTGCCAGAGCACCGGGAACCCCCAATCCGAGGTGTTTGAGTTCGTCTAGCAATCCGTGGGTGGCTAAATGAATAATATCTGCCCCGGACATCTGCTGTGCGATCGCGGATTCGGTAGCCGTCTCGCCGATTATCGGCGCAATATCGAGCAAAGACGAGATGGCGATCGCTTCTTCTTCCGCCCCCGGTAATGGACTCAGAGGCGTGGGCTGTTCTCCCAAGTTTATCGGAATGCTGGGCATTTTCGGATTTCCTACCACCAAAACCGATGCGGATTTTAACGGATTTTCCCCCTTTTCTCGGGTAAGTTCCCGGGCGACTTTATGGGTTAAATCAAGTACCTGAATCGACGGTGCAGTGAGAATGGTATGCTGTTCGATTAAATACCGCCCCGCTTCATCTTGCAACGCGGGAAAGGGCACTAAAAATAGAGAGCCTTGCGGAATGAAAATCACCCGCGCTTCTGGATTTTCTGGCAATAAATCCACAATCGGCTCGATTAATAATTGATAGCTTTGCTGCAATCTGGCGTTTTTGCTTCGCCCTAGGGGTTTTTCGGAATTCCCCGATCCATCTTTCACCTCGTCGCGGGTGTTTCCTACCCACTCGGAAAGTGCCGCCTGGGACGGATTTACTCCCCGACTTCTGCCAGTGGCGGCGGCAATTCGGGTACGGGATGCGGCATCTTCTAGGTCGAGTTCTAAGCCTTCCATTGTAATGGTGCGAAAGGCTATTTTTCCGTTGGGAGGAATCACCCAACACCACAGTTGATTCTCGCCGATCGCGTATTCCACTAAGGTGGCATTTTGTTGGGCGGCAATTTGCTTGATTTTCTTGATGCTGAGGGGGTCGGGGGGTTGAAATTCTTCTGGGTTGGCGGCGAGTCTGGAGGCGAGAAGTTCCACAAATGCCCGCGCCCGACTTCGTTCGGCAATTTCTAAGGCAAATTCGATGTTTTGTTCTTCGATGAGGATTTGTTGTAGCAGCCGATAGGTTTCGGTTTGGCTGTCGAATAGGGAAACTTTGTTGGCATCGCTCAATCCCGGTTTGAGGGATTCTAATACTTCGATCGCGGCGAATAGGTTTTCAATTGCTCTTTCCTTGTTTCCCGATTTTAACAGGGTTTCTCCCATGTGGGACAAGGTGATTTTTTCTCCCCAGCGATCGCCAATGTCTCGTTGGATTTCTAAGGCTTGCTGATAGGCATCTAGGGCGTCTCGATATCGGTTGAGGTCGGTGTATGCTTTACCTATGTCGCTGAGGGCATAGGCTTCTTCTCTTCGGTTGCCAATTTGACGGGCGATCTCCAGTTGTTCCTGATGAAGTTCTAGGGCGCGATTGGAGAGTCCTAATGCAGAGTAGGAAACTCCCAATCCACCCAGCGAAAAGGCAACGCCTGCGGGATAGTCTAGGGTTTTTCTGATGTCTAATGCTTGGTGATGAAAGGAGATCGCATCTAAGTTTTTGCCTAAATAATAAGAGGCCCATCCCATTCCGCCCAGACAAAAGGCTGACCCGGTGGCTCCCTCGATGTCTTGGAAAATTTTTAGGGCTTTTTCATACTCGGCGATCGCGCGATCGTATTCCCCGAGGGAAAAGAATGCCCACCCCAATGCATACAAGGAATACGCTTCGCCGTTGGGGTCTTCGGTTTCGGTTTGCAGGGTCAGCGCTGCGCGATGAAATTCCATCCCGGTTTGATAGTGGCCTAGGTAATAATGCGCCCAGCCTAAATTGCTCAGGGTACTGGCTTCCCCGGCGCGATCGCCGAGTTCCCGATACACCTTTAACGCGGATCGCAACAGTTCGATCGCGGCTTCGTATTTACTCGCCCCGATTTTTTCTTGCGCTTGTTGCAATAATTTATCCGCTGATTCTTGTTTCGCCGTTTCCGCCGTTTCCGCCACGGTTGGAGTGGCCAAAATGCTTTCCTGGGGCGGGAAAAATGCCGCGATCGGTGTCCCTCTGCCATTCACCCACAGGGCAACCAGAAAGGATAAAATTACACCCGTGATGAAGCCTCTTTTATGCCGTCTCATGGTCTGCTTCTGCCTCCGCCAGACCTTCGCATTATAGCAAAAATTTTGCCGATTATTTTATTTTTTACAAAATTTTACCCCAAGAGCTTTTCTGGCAATGCAGGAGGAGAGGTTCAAAATTAATTTGCATTGAGCTTGCAGTTTATACTTCTAGACGAGGCAGCAAAGTAGGTATTTTTCGGCACTTAAAACAAGCGGGGTAAAATAAACTCTGTGACCTGGTTCATCCAATGTAAAACATCTGCTTCGGCGGCGGATTCTGGGGGGGTGACGGCAAACAGCAGATAGTATTTTTCGCCGCTGTCGGTTTGGAGAAAGCTGCTATCAATATAGGTGTTGGAAAATAAAGCCACTCCGCATTTACTGAGCATTCTGCCGGATTGATGGGCGTATTTGCGTTCCACTTGGCTCAAAAATCGACAGTAATTATCGGCATAGTTAAATCCTTCTTCTTTGGGGGTGTGAGACATCACCTCGCGCAACCACTGTCGGTCGGATTCGGTGAGGCGGAAACGCTCTTCGGGGGAAAAATACTCCGGTTGCACCAGGCGAACTAACACCTCTAAAATGTCGCTGGCACTCGCACAATTGCCCGGTTGTTTGTCTCTTTCCCAACAGCTAAATTGAGTAACCACAGGTTGGGCATCCTGACGAATTAGGGTTTGATTGTCGCGAATTTCAAACGGGGGCGAATCCACTAAGGTACCGCGATCGAGCATCAATCGCGTGATGGTCAACTGTCGCAAGTTTTTCGCCTGCAAACTGCGGTTGAGTTGTTCGAATCCCAACCATAATATCAGTCGGTTGGTGGATTCATTGTCGGAAATTACCAGCATTTTTCGCAGGTCTTCTGCGATGGAATACCATTCACGTTTGCCGACAATTCGATATTCGGCATCCCGTTGGATGTCCAGGCGATTCAGTTTTTCTAGCACTAAGGCGGCGATCGCCACTTTTACCGTGGAAGCAGGGGGAAAAAATCCTTCGTCGCCAGGGTCTACCATGCCGTTTTGATTGCGATCGCCATAGATGGCATGATGGGCGTAATAGCGAAATTCAGCCGGATTTTGCGTTTCGTCTACTTTCAAAAATAACGCTTTGCCTTGCCATTGTTCCATCTGCGTTAAGTAATTTCCTTGTTGCAAAATATCGCCTAATGTGGTAAGGTCTGACGTCAAGCGACGCGACAGAGAAGTGTCGGGCAAGGTTCGATTGACCACCGCTTCCCTCTGGCGCGCTTTTGGGGTAAGTCTGGGCCTGGATTCCGCCGATATGCAAGCGCTGGAAATGGCGATGGGAAGCAAGAAAGCGATCGCAAATCGGAGAGGGGCAAAAAGCCAATTTAATTTGATTTGGGGCGCGAGTTTGGGGGCCATTATATCGCGGGGGAAAACAACGGTCGAAACAGCAGTGAATTTAAACCGAGCGATCGGGTTTATTCCGGGATGCTGAGGTCTTCTCTATGATAATAGAAAAGGCGATCGCATTTCTCTCGCATCGGCCAGGTTTTCTCCAATCAATCCTCCGCAGCGAATCGGGCGATCGCCGGGGTGGGTTGTCATTAGAAATGCGATCGCCTCCTTGATTGCTTAGCTTTCTGTTTCTGGGTTGAGGAGTTGCTGGAATTGCGCCACCGATGGAATTGCGATCGCCTGTCGATGAAGCTGTTTGAGCAAATCGATGTCTTCAATCTGATTCACAGAAGCCACCACTTCTGCTGGCACCTCGGCAAACCGAATTTGCAAAATTTCCAGCACATCCTCGCGGCGGGTTTGGAGAGTTCCTTGTTGACGGCCCTCTTCACGTCCTTGTTGACGGCCCTCTTCACGTCCTTGCTCAATTCCCTCCTCTTTTGCCATTTCTTCTATCTGACTCATAAAAGGCATTTCTCTTTCCTCCCGATAACGAATGATTTCGGTTTTTAATTCTTGTTCGAGTGACGTGGGTAGAGTCATCATGCGGTCGATAAACCGGAAGAGATTCACCACTTCCTCTCGATTATAACCCCGTTCAAACAGGGAGCGGATGAGGGTCCACTTCCACTGTTTTCGTTCCGCCATTTTGCCCGTGGTAGCTAGGGTTTTTAAATGCGCCCTCACCATCAGAGCAAAGGGGTTATCATCTGATTCTAACTCCTGCCACCGACTTTCATAGTCTAGCAGTTTGGCGATCGGGAATTTGAACTTGAACTCATACCCATCCAGGGTGTATAAAATTTCACAAGGTCGCCACGAGGGGTTATTGTCCCCTAAAACGCCCAAGCTGACGACCCATCGGTTATATCGATCCAAGGCACGGTAATTGTACCGATAGATGCGATCGGTAAAATCGCGATCGTACTGACTTTGCACTTCTACGTGAATCAGAATCCAGAGGGGGTCTCCCGCCCTCAGTTTGACTTCAAACAATTTATCGGGAAACTTGGTACCACGCTTGGATTTGCGCCCCAGTTCCATCAGTTCCTTGTCTAGAGAACGATAGGGTTGACTCCAGTCGATTTCGCGATGAAGGTTGGGAAAAAAGAAAAGGAGGAATTGTTCAAAATAGATAGAGAGGGCTTCTTTCCAAGGGCCATCGTAGTCTGCTTTGATTTCTTCACTGCTCATAATAATTGATTTTAAATGGTGGTATTGAATTCTACTACATCAGAGGGGTTTAGTTCAAGCCATCGTTAATAAGTATCTACAATTCTGTAGTGCGCGCCACCTGATGGGTGGAGGCTTTCAAATGTCAGGGGAATCGGTTAATCACCACCGACGGTGAATTGCATTCTCCAATTTCACGCCAGCGATCGCATTTATCTCGCACCTGGTGGGTTATGCTGAAAAGAATGACTTTGATGCAGACCCTATGACTTTCGCTGAAACCTCCCAAACTCCAGAGTCCAATCCGTTTTTAACCCTCAACTACGAACCCGCCCTGGAATCCTTGGGCGACGATTACTACGATCGCGTCCCGGCGGCGGAATTTCCCTTGCACGTTCTGCGCTGGCGCAATGACGAAGTGCTGCCCAAACTGGGATTAGACCCCAATGCGGTCGCCGACGACGACTTTATCGAAGCCTTCGGGCACTTTCGCGCAGTGCGACCTTTTCTCGCACTGCGCTACCACGGGTATCAGTTTGGCGAATACAACCCGCAATTAGGGGATGGGCGCGGTTTTCTGTACGGACAAGTGCGCGGAACTGATGGCAAACTCTACGATTTCGGCACCAAAGGAAGCGGAACCACCCCCTATTCCCGAACGGCGGACGGACGCTTGACGCTCAAAGGCGGAGTGCGCGAAGTGCTGGCGGGGGAAATGCTGCACCGCATGGGGGTGCGAACCTCTCGCTGTCTCAGTTTAATCGAAACCGGGCAACAATTGTGGCGCGGGGACGAACCTTCCCCCACTCGTTCTTCCGTGATGGTCCGCTTCAGCGAGTCTCACATCCGGTTTGGCACCTTTGAACGGTTGCATTATTTGGGTCGCAAGGATTTGATTAAAAAGCTGCTCGATTTTGTCATCGAACAGTATTATCCCCGGGTGCGATCGGCAGTTTCTCCACCGATTCCGCCGTTAACTCGCACGGAAACCACCCATCCGGAGGAAAAATATATCCGCTTCTATCACGAATTGGTGCAACGGGTGGCGAAGTTAACAGCCCAATGGATGGCGGCGGGTTTTTGTCATGCCGTCTTGAATACGGATAATATGTCGATTACCGGGGAAAGTTTCGACTACGGCCCCTATGCCTTTATCCCCACTTACGACCCGAAGTTTACCGCTGCCTATTTTGATTATTTCGGTCGCTACAGATACGGCAATCAGCCAACCATTTGCCGCTGGAATCTGCAAATGTTGCAGGTGCCCTTAAAGGCGGTTATTGACCAACATGAAATGGAAGCGGCGTTAGAGCATTTTTACGAGTATTACAATCACTATTATCGGCGAGTGATGCTGGCGAAGTTGGGTTTCGGGAAACAAGATGTGCCGGAAGAACCGGGGACGGAATTGGTCAAGTTGACCATTCAGCTTTTGAGCGAGTCGCAAGTTATTTATCCGGAGTTTTTCTGGCAGGTAAGGAAGCAGTTTTCTCGCCAGTGGTGGGAAGATGCCAGCAAAATTTTACCCGAAATGGAAGGGTCGGAACTGTTGCATCAATGGCGGGAATTATACGCTCATTTGCTACAGTTCGTGTCTACCGACAGTCTGGAAGACATGCAAAATCGCATGGCGCGATACAATCCAGAAACGGTGATATTGAGGCCGGAAATTGAAGCAATTTGGGAACCAATTGTGGTGGATGATAATTGGCAGCCGTTTTACGAGTTGTTAAAGCGGATAAAAGCTTAATTGACCTGGCCTACTTAATAGCAGATTCCGTAGGGTGGGCACTGCCCACCGAGCAATTTTCATTCAAAGCGAGGGTGCCTAGCAGGCACCCTTTCGTATCATTCCCGATCGCGTTCGATATCGCGAATCACCTTTTCCAAATACCATTGTTCGCCCATTGCCGGATGTTCTTCTCGGGCACTTTGCAGCAGTCGTTCGGCGAGTTCCCAATATCCGCCCACGAGTCGCAGCAGTCGCTTTCGCAGGAACTCTTGAGTCGGCGCGGGGGTGGCTTGGGGCGTGATAGATTGAATTTGTTTCAGACTCTCCATCGCTTGATTGTAGTTTTGCCAATCTTCACGATCGCAATAAATTTTCGCCGCCGTTTGATAATCCTCAATCGCCGCCTGCATCTCCTCTAATTTAGAATAAGCGAGCGCCCGATTAAAATACGCATCGGGACTGTCTTCGTTGATTTCTAAAGCATAATTGTAATCGTCCAGCGCCCCGAGATGATTCCCCATTGACCGATAGATGTTTCCTCGGATAACATACAAACTGGCATCTTCCGGATTCAATTCCAAGGCGCGATTCAAGTCAGCGATCGCCCCGTGATTGTCCGCAAGTTTTAAGCGTACTTGTCCGCGATGCCGATACGCCAGTGCATCTTTGGAATTCAATTTTATCGCTTGATTTAAGTCAGCGATCGCCCCTTGCAATTCCCCTTGTTTGCCCCGAATCATCCCGCGATGCCGATAGGCGATCGCATCTTGCGGATCTACGTCTAAAATCCAGTTTAAATCCTCGATAGCAGCGCGATACTCACCTTTCTCCGCTTTTTGCAAAATATCCACAAAAAATTCCTTCGGATCGCGCAAGGGTAAATTCTGCCGAGGTTCGGCGTTCACTGGCGGTGGCGCTGGGGGTTGAAGCTGTTTGATTTTATCGAGACACTGGCGACATTTTTCCGAATCTTGTCGTTCGAGATACAGTTCCGCCGCTCTTTTAAAATTGCCGATCGCCATTTCCGTATCTCCCATTTTCCGCCGAATACTACCGCGCAAATTGTACGCCGAAGCATAATCCGGGTTTAGATCGATCGCGCGATCGGCATCTTGCAGTGCCTCTGGCAATTCCCCCGCTGCTAAGCGCGCTAAACTGCGGGAAAAATAGGCAGAGATTGCATCCGCATCCCGTTCGATGGCGTGGGTATAATCTGCGATCGCCCCGGAGAAATCTCCCGCGTCAAACCGCGCCAAACCGCGCTGATAAAACGCTTTGCCAAAAGAGGGATTTTGCTCTATGGCTTGGGTAAACGCCGCGATCGCCCCCTGATAGTCTTTCTGGCGCGCTTTTTCCAATCCTCGCTCGTAAAATTCTTCCTCTTCCATTGCCCAATTCGCCGCTTTTTTCGGCGCTCCTTGATAGTCAACCCGATAATTTTAGCTCGCTTTCCCGATTTAGTGCGCCAGGTCGTCAATTGGAATTTAAGCAATGCCCAGCCGAAGCTTTTAGATATTAAGTATAAACCATTGCGGGGTGGGCAGTTCCAGAACAGATGCGCGATCGCCCCCTCTGAGAGTGGCGAGGCCCATCCTACCATCTGCAATTATTTTTGCCCGAGTACATATAAAAATCAAACCTTTACCAATGGCACCCCATCTCTTACAATACATTCCATCTATCAAACCGCGAGGGACAGTAAATCCTATGCTCGATCGCCCCTATACCACCGTAGTGCTCGCCATGAGTGCCGATGGCAAAATTTCCGATGCCCAGCGATCGCCCACCTTATTCGGGTCTGCCAACGATAAAGCGCACTTGGAACGACAAGTGGCGGCGGCGGATGCCGTGTTAGGCGGGGCCGGGAGTCTGCGCGTCGGGGGAACCGCAATGCGCGTCCGAGATTCGCAACTGATACAACACCGTCTTGACAACGGCAAACCCGCACAACCGATGCAGATTATCGCCTCTGCCAGCGGTAACATCGACCCCACCCTGCCATTTTTCCGGCAACCCATTCCCCGCTGGTTGCTCACCACCGCCACAGGCGCTCAACCCTGGCAGAACCAACCGGGATTTGAGAAAATTCTGATTTGCCACACTCACGCCGGCGCGATCGCCTGGGAAAGCGCATTGCAACAGATTGCCCAGGCGGGAATCGAACACTTAGCGGTACTCGGCGGCGGTCAATTGGTGGGATCGTTGGTAGCGGCGGGGGCGATCGACGAACTTTGGCTCACGGTTTGCCCCCTGCTAATTGGCGGAACCCAGGCCCCCACCCCGGTAGACGGAAGCGGATTTCCCCTCCAGATGGCGACGCGCTTGGAATTGTTAGAGGTCACACCGATAGAACAAGAGCTATTTTTGCACTATCGAGTGAGAAAAGACTGACAATTGACAATTGATAATATTAAAATTGCCAATTGTCGATTGTCAAGAATTTATGCAAGAATTCCGGAGATTGCATTACCCTAAAATTTGAACGCTCTACCCTCAACGTTTGGTAATGGTGGAAAAGCATAAGCCTCAAGTTTCGGTTGTCTGGATTAACAAAATCGCTGAAGTGCCCCAGTCGGAGTGGGATGCCCTGGCGCTGCCGTTGAAAACGCCATTTTTTGAATGGGATTGGTTGCACAATATGGAGAGTTCGGGGAGTGCCACCGCAAAAACGGGGTGGTTGCCGAATCACTTAACTGTGTGGCGAGACGGGCAGTTAATTGCGGCGGCCCCCATGTACTTGAAAGGGCATTCGCGGGGTGAATTTGTATTCGACCATCAGTGGGCCGATTTAGCCTATCGATTGGGAATCGAGTATTATCCCAAATTGCTGGGCATGAGTCCAGTTACGCCGGTGACGGGATATCGATTTTTAATTGCCCCGGGAGAAGATGAGGAAGAAATCACCGGGTTGATGATTCACGCGATCGATGAATTTTGCGATCGCAACCAAATTTCCTGCTGTAACTTTCTATATGTCGATCCGGAATGGCGATCGCTCATGGAACGCTTGGGTTATATCAGTTGGCTGCATCACAGTTATATCTGGCAAAACAAAGGCTTCAACACCTTTGACGATTATCTCGCCGTCTTTAACGCCAATCAGCGCCGCAACATCAAACGGGAACGCAAAGCAGTTGCCAAAGCCGGTATCGAAGTCAAAGCCCTGCACGGCGATGAAATTGCTCATGCATTGTTTCCCCGGATGTATCAATTTTATAGCGACCACTGCGATCGCTTCGGTTGGTGGGGCAGCAAATACCTAACCAAGCGTTTTTTCGAACAACTCTACCATAACTATCGCCATCGCATCGTACTCGTCGCCGCCTACGAAGAAGGCATGGATGCGAGACATCCGGTGGCCATGTCCTTTTGCGTCACCAAAGGCGATCGGCTTTACGGACGGTATTGGGGCTGCAATTACGACATTGACTGCCTGCACTTCGATGCCTGTTATTATACTCCGATTGAATGGGGAATCGCACATGAGATTCAAACCTTTGACCCCGGTGCAGGGGGACAGCACAAAAAACGTCGCGGCTTTCCCGCTACCCCAAATCACAGCCTGCACCGCTTCTATCATCAGCGCCTCAGTCAAATCCTGCGCCCTTATCTCAAGGAAGTTAACCTGATGGAACAAAGACAAATCGAAGCAATCAACGAAGGTGTGCCGTTCAAACAAACCATGCCCGAATTGAAAATGTAACTTTTACTCACTTTTGCCACTCGTTCCCAGCACGTGCTGGGAACGAGTCATTCGTCCCCGTAGGCGGACTTAACCTGCTAAGGGACGATTTCAATCCCCCGCGTTTTATTAGGATTGAGCGGCGGACTCGCAACATTCCCACGGTTGACCGACAGCGACGCGAGGTAAGCGATGTTTGAAGCCGCAGAGAATTTCCCAGGAAATGGTTCCTAAAGTTTCCGCCCAATCATCGGCGGAAATGCTATATTTGCCATCGTCGCCCAAGAGCGTCACCACTTCACCGGGTTCGAGATCCGGGAATCGGCTCACATCAATCATCATTTGATCCATCGTAATCGCGCCGATTTGTCGCACTTTGTGGCCTCGGAGGAGAACCTGCATTCGGTCCGAGAGGTTGCGCGGTACGCCGTCAGCGTAACCGATCCCGATGACAGCGATTCGCAGATCGCGATCGGCCATAAACCGATGTCCGTAGCTGACCCCGGTGCCGGCGGAGATGTCCTTCACGTGAGTTACTCTCGCTTTGACTTGCAGTGCGGGTTTCAAATCCACTCGCGATCGCAAATGGAGGGCTGGATACAATCCATAAAGTCCCAATCCCACCCGCACCATATCGTAATGCAATGCGCGATCGCTCAAAGTCGCCGCAGAATTGGCTAAATGCAGGCGCGGTAGCTCAATGCCCGCCCCTTGTATCAGCGCAATCGCACGTTCAAACCGTTCTTGTTGCAAGTGCATCATCGTCGGATCCGGACTATCCGCCGTGGCCAAATGAGAATAAACGCTCGCCAATTGCAAATGGGGCAACCGATGCACCAACTGTACGAATTGCGCCGCCGCTTGCCAAGGTGCCCCCAACCGGGACATGCCCGTATCCAGCTTTACGTGAACCGGAAGCGACAGATCCGCAGCGCTCAAGCTTTCCGAGAATACCAGTGCTTGCTTGGGAGTACACAGAGTCGGTTGCAAGCGCCAGCGTACCATTGCGCGAAGCTGTTCGGGGGTATAGGTTGCACCGAGAACCTGCACCGGCGCGGTAATTCCCGCTTCTCGCAGTTCGATGCCCTCGGGAATTGTGGCCACACCAAGCCATTGGGCACCTGCTTTTAAGGCGGTTTGCGCCACCGTCACCGCCCCGTGACCGTATGCATCGGCTTTAATCACCGCCATCAAGTCGGTATGGGGGGATAACAAATGCTTGATAGCGCGGATATTGTGGCCGATCGCCCCGAAATCCACCTCCACCCACGCGCGATCGCGCCGCATTGACGAAATACTCTGGCTTTCTTCCCAGCTCAGCATGTCCACTCACTCCTCAACAGTCTGATTCAATTTCAATTAAGCACTATAAACCCATGCCTCACTCCGGATTTTTCAATTCCCGAAAGCGATCGGCAGGAGTTTCCCCCCATCAGCCTGCGATCGTACCACAGGGCAATGCTCTCTCCATCCCGGGAGAAAAATCCGCACAGCCGGAAAATCTACCCCTCCGACAGCGGATTCACTGGCTTCCCCCCGGATTCCCCACTCCAAAAAAATTAACGATCGAAAATCAATAATCGAGAACTGCTCAGCCGGATATTCAGACAACCGGACCACACTCCCTCCCGGGGGGTTTCCCTCATTTCCACCGCAAACCCTAACCGGGCGCTAGCATCTGCAACACAGTTCGAGTCCCACACTGCGGCTCAAATTGCAGTAGCATAAAAACAGCGATCGCGAGTTTTTTCCATTATCTGGCGAGAAGCTCTTGATTTCAATGCGATGGACGAACAGAAGGATCAATGATGACAGGTTTCAATACCAGCAATCGGTTAATTGCCCTGTTTTGCGTGTTATTTGCAATTTTGGTAGGATTGTTAGGGATTTTACTCTGGCAAGAGAGCCGATTTCCAGAGCCATCGGAAATGGATTGGGTTCAAAATGCTGTGGAAATTAGTGACATTCACGAACCAATTCAACCCATTCCCCAACACCTGGACTTGAATCCCGATAAAATTGCCTTGGGAGAAAAATTATTTCAAGAGCCACGGTTATCCAAAACTAATACTATTGCTTGCATAAGCTGCCACAATTTAAAGACCGGGGGAACTGATGGGCGGACTCACCGACGGCAGATAAATGGAGAAACCGTAAAGTTAAATACCCTAACCGTTTTTAATAGTGGATTTAACTATAAAATGAACTGGTATGGAAAATTTGACAGTTTAGAAGCACAACTAGATGAAGCGATAAGCAATCCCAATGGCATGGATTCGAGTTGGTCGGAAGTTCTAAAGACACTTGGAGAATTGCCCGATTACCTACAGGAGTTTCAGGAAGTATATGCCGATGGGATGACTCAGGCAAATGTGAAAGATGCGATCGCCACCTTCGAGCGATCGCTCTACACCCCCAATGCTCGTTTTGACCGCTTCTTATTGGGGGAAGAAAATGCCATCAGCGAGGAAGAAAAAGCCGGATATCAGCTTTTTAAAGACTATGGGTGCGTGAGCTGCCATCAGGGAAAAAACGTCGGCGGTAACTTATTTCAAAAGTTTGGGATTATCGGCAATTACTTCGCCGATCGCGGGCAAATCACCCGCACCAACTTCGGACGCTTTAACCTCACGGGGAACCCGGACGATTGCTATGTATTTAGGGTACCCAGTTTGCGAAACATCACCCTAAGAAGCCCTTACTTTCACGATGGATCTGCCCCGACCCTAGAAGCCGCCATTGCCGTAATGGCACAATATCAATTAGGACGTCAGTTATCCGCCGAACAAATCCAGCGGATCGTTCAGTTTCTAGAGACCTTAACTGGCGAATATCGAGACCAACCGTTATGAACTTTTTTCGACTTCGAGAACTCGCGATCGCCGTATTAGCGGTGATTGTATTTGGCTTTTTGTGGATTAATTCCCAAGCTATAAATTATCGAGAACATGAATATTTCAACCAGAGTTTGCGGCAATATAAAGAAATCAATGCCATTATCGACCGCGAAATATTTGAAATTCGCTATGGAATTTTAACCTACTACGATCCAATTAATCAGAATATCAAAAATTTGAAATCATTGCAACAGCAATTAAAGCAAGCCCCCAGCTTCATTCAGGGGCAGCAACGGGAAAAACTCAATGAAGTCCTGGAGGCAAACGCTAGACTCATCCAGGAAAAAGAAACCTTAATCGAGCAATTCAAATCCCGCAATGCCGTTCTCAACAATTCCCTGATTTATTTTCCCACCTTAGCCACAGAACTCGCGCAAAAAGCAGCCGCCGTTCCCCGAGGTCAGAAGTTGGCCGATCGTCTCAACCAATTATTGCGCGAGGTGTTAATTTATAACCTGAATTCCCGAGAAAATCTCGCGCCCAAAATCGAGGCAGAATTGGAAACATTATTGCAGATAAAGCGTGAGAGCAAGACTCAGGTAAAACCGCGCGAGATTGAGTTTGCGATCGCCTACGTGCGAACCATTTTAACCCACAAGCCGCAGGTGGATGAATTAATCGAGCGCTTAGTATCCCTGCCGATTTGGGAAAGCAGCGAAGACCTGTACAAAATCTACGATCGCTACTATGAAGAAGCCTTAAAAACCGCCAATATTTATCGCGTGGTTCTGTATTTATTTTCCTTGAGCGCTATTGGTGGCACTGCGGCCTATATTATCATCAAACTGAATAACTCCGCGATCGCCTTAAATAGCGCCAAAGAAAAACTGCAAGATGCCTTCAAAGCTACCCGAGAAGCCGAAGCCAAATATCGCACCATTTTTGAAAACGTCACCGAAGGCATATTCCAAACCAGTCGCGACGGAAAATTCCTCAGTGCCAACCCCGCACTCGCCCGGATTTTAGGGTATGATTCTCCCGAAGAAGCGATCGAGCTGATTGGCAACATCGGAAAACAACTTTACGTAGAAGCCTCTCGACGCCAAGACTTCATCGACTTAATCGAAAAATCCCACCTCGTCGCTGATTTTGAATCCCAAGTGTACTGCAAAGATGGCAGCATCATTTGGATTTGCGAAAACACCCGCGCCGTGTACGATAGCAACAACGAGTTTCTCTATTACGAAGGTACCCTGCAAGATATTACCGTTCGCAAACTTACCCTAGAAGCCCTGCGGTATCAACAAGAACAAACCGAAAAACTGCTGCTCAATATTTTACCCGAACCGATTGCAGAACGGTTAAAACGCCAAGAAGGCGCGATCGCCGATAGCTTCAACGAAGTCACCGTAGTATTTGCCGACATCGTAGGATTTACCGAAATCTCCTCTCAAATTTCTCCCAAGGAACTGGTTCAAGAACTCAACATTATTTTTTCGGGATTCGACCAACTCAGCGAGAAACACGGATTAGAAAAAATCAAAACCATTGGCGATGCTTATATGGTGGTCGCCGGACTCCCCCACCCGCGAGTCGATGGGGCCGAAGCCGCCGCCGAAATGGCCCTCGACATGCAGGAGAAAATTCGCCGACTCAGTAGCGCCACTTGTCAACCCTTCTCCATCCGCATCGGGATGCACACCGGCCCAGTTGTCGCCGGGGTGATTGGCATCAAAAAGTTTAGTTACGATCTGTGGGGAGATACCGTCAATACCGCCAGTCGCATGGAGTCCCAAGGAATTTCTGGGTGCATTCAAGTCACCACAGAAACTTACGAGCGATTAAAGCATAAATACCTATTTGAAGAGCGCGGATTTATCAAAGTCAAAGGCAAAGGCATGATGAAAACCTATTTGCTTCTCGAACGAAAGCTATGCCCATATTCAGTGTAAACGATAAACTAGCAAGAGTTGCACTGGAGCAACGCAATTGAGAATCGCGCCATTACATTCCACGAAACCGGTAAAACGCACTGCAACAACCCTTTGACTTGATTGGGGTGCTTCTACTAAAACTCCATCCAATTCCAGGTGATTTCCTTGGGAAACTGGTTCAGTTTAGTGCCAAAAGGAACCTCGGGGTAGGGATATCATCTAAAACATTCAGGTATCTAAATTAATAATAAGTAAACCTAAAAATACCCATGAAACAAAGATGTGTTACGGTAAAAAATTTGCTAAAATCTCGCTTGTCCCGGCAGATTACCCGGTGGGTATTTGTTAGCATTGTGGTGGTCGAAGCGATTATTTTGCTGCCTTCAGTTTACCGACGCGAGCGAGAAATAGTCCAGCATTTAGAAGAAGTTGGACTCGCATCGGTTGCTCCCCTCGTGCGTTTATGTGGTTCCCAAGTTACCCAAGAGAGAATTCGCCAAGTAGCCAAGCAACTGATGCTAGATTCGGTGGTGAAAGGCGGAGTGGTTTATATGGCAGACGGGCAACGCTTGGGAAGCTTTGGGGAAACCCCAGTGTTGAGATTTGCCGATTTAATGGGCAGTCCCGAGATGCGCTATCGGACGCCGGATGGCAACCGACATGAATTAGCCATGTCCACCCAGGAATTTGGAAATGATTACATTTTAATCGTGCGTTTGGATTCCTCCGACGTCAAATGGCAACTGAAAGCCTTTGTGGCCAGAATTGCCGGGTTAGTGTTGATTATTTGCGTTTTCGTAACCGTTGCCACCATGATAACCCTGGGAATTATCGTCATCGATCCGATTTTAAAATTGCGTCAAGCGCTGATTGCTGTGGGGGAAGCGCCGGGGGAGGATAATGGGAATTTAGCCTGTTATTCCCTTGGGGTAAAGCGTCAGGATGAGTTAGGGGAAGTGATGCTGACATTTAACGATATGCGGCATCAAATTTCGAGTTATGTCAGGCAGATTAAAGAGCGCGAAAAGCAACTGGAAAATCTGGTGATGGAGTTAGGAGTGGCGCGCGATCGCGCCGAAAAATTGCTGCTGAATATTTTACCCGACCCGATCGCCGAGCAGTTAAAACAGGGAGTGTATCCGATCGCCGAAAGTTTTGGTCAAGCCACCGTTTTATTTGCCGATCTGGTGGGCTTTACCGAACTTGCCGGCCACACCCCAGCGGTGAAACTGGTAGAATTACTCAACGAAATATTTTCCGCCTTCGACCAGTTGGCCGATAAGCATGGATTAGAGAAAATTAAAACCATTGGCGATGCCTATATGGTGGTTGGGGGGATTCCCACCCCCAGACCCGATCATGCCGAAGCGATCGCGCAAATGGCCCTAGACATGCAGCAAGAAGTGCGCCGCCTCGCCGCCCTTAAAAGCGAAGCACTCAGCATCCGAATTGGCATCCACACCGGGCCAGTGATTGCCGGCGTGATTGGCATCAAAAAATTTATTTACGATTTGTGGGGGGATACGGTCAATATTGCCTCCCGCATGGAGTCCCACGGAATCGCCGGCTGCATTCAAGTCTCCGAAACCACCTACCACCGACTGCAGCAACAGTTTCGCTTCCAGTCGCGCGGCCCGATCGCCATCAAGGGAAAAGGCAAGATGCAAACCTACCTGCTGATCGAGACACTCAACCCCACCCCCGACGAGACCCCCACCCACACCAAACCCAGCACTCGCGGTACATTAGAGCGTTTGGGAATTCTCAAACCCGCCTTAGACGAAGAGGATTTGACCAATTAAATCCAGATGAGCTAACACAGGACAAAAAACCTGTGTTAACATCTTTGACAACATTCTTTTTCTCAAAATTGAAAAGCAATGGGCAAGGTTCTAGTCCTTAATGCCTCCTACGAACCGCTCAACATTACGAGCTGGCGGAGGGCAATCGTATTGTTGCTTAAAGGCAAAGCCGAGCAAGTCGAACATAACGGCAGGATGATTTATGCCGAATTTCCACTGCCAACGGTCATCCGACTGAGGCATTACGTTCGCGTGCCGTACAAAGAAATCCCACTCACCAGGAGGAATATCCTACACCGGGACGGGCACAGTTGTCAATACTGCGGCTGTACCGGAGAAGATTTAACCCTGGATCACGTGATTCCGCGATCGCGCGGGGGAGGAGACACCTGGGAAAACCTAGTCAGCGCCTGCGTCCGCTGCAATGTCAAAAAAGGAAACCGCACCCCAGACGAAAGTAAAATGCCATTGATGAAAAATCCGCGTCGGCCATACAGTAGTCTTTATTTTGAAGTGACCAAACACCTCAAAACTGGCTCCCACAACGAGTGGCAAAAATACGTGATCGGAATTTGAACCCCAAGTCGTTGCAAGAACGGCTTGGGGTTTTTTCCAATCTGTTTGTGGCGATCGCTCCCCCTTGCCGCTCTCGCGTTATTGTTGAAATGTGTTGGCGCAGCTCCAGACGGTATTTGCCTGGGGGGGGCTGGCGCTGTTGTCGCTCGCCGATTGAGGGGAAAAATTTAGTGGGAGAATCGAACAACGAACGAGCCGAAATTGCCATTAACGAACAGGGGAAGCACAACTCAGCCGACGAGGCGTTCAGATGGCTTGACGAAGTAGCGATCGCCCAAGCAGACGCCCTGCGAACCACCTTAGAGCAGCACGTAGGCGATCGGCACTTGGTCGTTCTCCAGGATTTCCCGGATCCAGACGCCATGTCCTGTGCGTGGACCTACAAATTAATCGCCGCTCAATACGGCATTGAATGCGATATCGTCTACGCCGGGGCACTCAGTCACCAAGAAAACATCGCCTTGGTCAAACTCGCCGGGGTGCCGGTGCAGCGCTGGTCGATGGATACCGCAAAAACCAAAGATTTCACCGCCTACAACGGCTGCGTCTTAATCGACAACCAAGGCACCACCAGCCAGCTTTTATCCACCATAAAATCGGCGCAAATCCCCTTTACCGTGGTCATCGACCATCATAAGTTGCAAGAAGACTTGCACCCCGAATTTGCCGATATTCGTCCCCACATTCGCGCCACAGCCACGATTTTTACCCAGTATCTGATGGCGCAATTACTGCGGATCGATCCGAACAACGAAGACCACATCAAATGCCTCACCGCCCTGATGCATGGGTTGCGCGCCGATACCAACCAACTGCGACAAGCGCGGGAAGAGGATTTTCTCGCCGCCGCCTATTTGAGTCGCTATTACGACCCGCAACTGCTCAGTTCCGTGCTGCAAGCCACCCGCTCTAAACGAGTGATGGACGTCATCGAGCGATCGCTAAAAAATCGCATGATCCTCAATAACTTCTGCATCGCCGGCGTAGGCTACCTCCGCTACGACGATCGCGACGCCATTCCCCAAGCCGCCGATTTTCTGGTCACGGAAGAAAACGTTCATACCGCCGTGGTATATGGCATCGTCCACGATGAGGACGAAGACTTAGAACTGGTCACCGGATCCCTCAGAAGCAACAAAATCACCCTCGACCCGGATGAATTCATCAAAGAAGCATTCGGCAAAGACGCCCAAGGACGCTACTTTGGCGGCGGGCGCTCTCAAGCCGGCGGCTTTGAAATTCCGATGGGATTCCTCTCCGGAACCAACGAAAGCAAAGAATATGCCCGCATGAAGTGGGAAGTCTTCGATATCCAAATCAAGCAAAAGTTACTCAAATTGGTCAGTCCCAAAGATAACCCGATCGAAACCGAGTGATAGCACCCACAAAACCCCGCACCCTAGAAGGGTGGAGGTTCGCGCAAAAAGCCCGCCGACGCGGGCTAATTTCATGCCTACTGTTGCCCGGGAGTCATCCCGGGGCCAATTAACCCGATCGCCGAGAAAAGCGTTGGCGGACGCGCTCTACAAAAATATCCACTTCCGGCAATTTTAACTGAGTGGCGCATAAGGCAAAAACGCCCAACCCGCCAAATCCGGCCACACTCAGTTGCACGAATTGGATCGGCAAGCCCACCGGCGCGATGAGTTGTTCGCAACCGTGAAGAATGCCCCATCCCGCGAAACCGGCGAGGACGCTAGCCCCACTCAGCAAGGCCACCGGCTGACTCCAGGCTAACAAAGGCAACCCATGCAGCTTGCGATGGAGCAGCACCAACAGCGTCACCATCGAGATAATATTGACCCCCACGGTGGCCAACACCAAACCGGGGGCACCAAATGCATTGACTAACAGAAAATCCAGCAAGGCGTTGAGGAAAATATTCACCACGCTGACGCGAAAGGGGGTCTCGCCATCGCCCAAGGCATAAAACACCCGCACCAGCACGTCCCGTCCCAGGTAAACGAACATGCCCACGCCATACGCCATCAACATGGGCGCGACAAATGCGGAGGCGGCGGGGTCGAATGCGCCGCGTTCGTACACCACCCGCACGATCGCCACGGCTAAGGTAATCATTAATGCCCCCAAGGGCAACATGGTCAGGGCGGTGAGGATCAATCCCTGACGAATGCGCTGTTTGAGTTCGGGCCAATCCTGGGGGTCGGCTAAGCGGGAAAAGACCGGCAGTAAGGGGACTAAGAGCATGTTGGAGATAATGCCCAAGGGGGTCTGAACTAATAAGCCGGCATATCCCAAGGCGGCGGCGGCTTGCGGGATGTAGGAGGCGAAAAACAAGTCGGTGTAGACGTTGATTTGCAGCATCCCGGAAGACAGGGTAGCCGGTCCCATGACTTTCATCACGTCTTTGACCCCAGGGCGATTGAATTCAAACCGCAGGCGCAAGGTGCCTAAGCCGCTGCGCCACTGGGCGAAGACTTGGGCCAACCACTGCAATAGTGCGCCGGCAAGGGTTCCGCCGGCTAAGACCATACCGCCGATGGTGGCATATTGGGGAAGGCTGACATTGCTGCCCACTTGCACGACGAAGATGCCTAATGCGCCAATCACGGCGACGCTGGAAAATAAGGGGCTGATGGAGGGAAGCCAGTATTGGTCGGCGGCGTTTAGGGTGCCAAACCCAATGCCAATTAAGCCGGCAAGGACGGCGAGCGGAGCCATGATCCGAAATTGCCGGATGGCGATCGCTTGGGTCAGTTGCAGGGTTTGGAATTTTTCTGGATCGATTCCCTCGGCGGCTGCTTCGGCGGCGCTGATGTCCAGTCCCGGGGCCACTACGCTCATCAGGGGGTCGGCAAAGATGACTAAAATTACGGTGACGATCAGCAGTAAGCTCCCGACAAGGGTGGTGATGGTTTCCACCAGGGGGGCGGCTTCTTCCGCTTTGCGTTTGGCTAAAACGCTGACAATGGCGCTGTGGAACGGTCCGTTGATACCGCCGAGTAAGATGAGCAAAAAGCCGGGAATTACGTAGGCGTAGTTGTAGGCATCGAAGGCTGGCCCTACGCCAAAGGCTGCCGCGATCGCTTGTTGCCGCACTAAGCCAAAGACTTTGCTAATTAAGGTGGCGATCGCCACAATTCCCGCAATTCCGGCTAGGGAACGAGTCCGTTTTTGTTTTTCAGACACAAATCTTTACAAATCGTGACAGTGCTTCAATTTATTTAACCCCGAAATGGCTAATTGTAAACCTCTCGGGGGTTGCCTGCTGATACTGCTGCGTCCCCTCATCTTCAGGATTTACAATTAACATTCGAGTCAGGGGGTCGGTTTGATTTTTTCCCTCAGTAATCTACTCCCACTGTTGGTAGGTATTTTCTTCGTTTTTCGGCAATTTTCTGCAATCCTCGCGCAGTTGTAGCAAAGTATGATAAACTTAAAGATTGCCAAAATGATTCCTGTATCTTTCTTCGATGACCGACTTTATTTACCGCTATCCTTCGTTACAATCTGGCCGATTAATCAAACGCTACAAGCGGTTTTTGGCCGATATAGAATTGGAAACTGGCGAAACCATTACCGCCCATTGTGCCAATCCCGGAAAAATGCGGGGATTATCGGAACCGGGATACCGCGTCATGGTGTCGCGCAGTGACAATCCCAAGCGAAAATTGCCCTATAGTTTGGAATTAGTGGAGGCGCAGGATAACGAACCGACTTGGGTGGGGGTGAATACGAATTTGCCCAATCAAGCGATTAAATTGGCTTTAGAAGCGCGATCGCTTCCCGGATTGGGGGAGTACGATTCCATTTCCCCGGAAGTGGTGTACGGGCGGGATAAAAAAAGCCGGGTAGATTTTTTGTTAAATAAAAATGGAGAAAATCCGCCGATTTATGTAGAAGTGAAAAACGTAACTTGGGCGGAAGGGAGAAAGGCGTTATTTCCCGATGCGGTGACAACGCGCGGACAAAAGCACTTGCTTGAATTAGTAGATGTGGTGTTAGGAAATCAGGGGAGAGCCGTGGCATTATTTTTTATTGGTCGCAGTGATTGCGATATATTTGCCCCGGGAGATAGTGCCGATCCCGAATATGGGAAATTGTTGCGTCACGCGATGAATCAAGGATTGGAAATTTTGCCTTGTCGGTTTGAATTGACGCCGGAAGGGATTCGGTATTTGGGGTTAGCCAAACTGGAGATGTGAAAAAAATGGCTACGGCGATCGCGCGGTGGAATGCATCGGCGATCGCCGATGAGCCGCTATAAATGCTCGATTTCAAGAGCAATAGCAACCTCGGGAAGCTTATGCCAGTCCCACTAGCTTGGCGCTGAGATCCCAAAGACGCTCGGCTTTTTCATCATCCCGTGCTTGGGAAGAGACTTTTTGCACGAAGGACTTGCCATTTTTCTTTTGGCGATTGCCCCAACTCCAATAGGAACCAGATTGCTTGTATTCCGGATCGGCAACCACTGCCGCTACCCGTTCGCCGGCTAACTCTTGAGACACATATCCCCCAGTGACGTACTTTTGGAACAGGGGGAAAATTTTCTGAAACAGAGGATAGTGGTTGCGGAATAGGGGCGTATCGGCAACGCATCCGGGGTAAAGGGAAGTGAAGACGATGCCGGTGGAGTCGTGATAGCGCCGATGCAGTTCTCGCATCGTCAGCACGTTGCACACCTTGCTATCTTTGTAGGCTTTCACCGATTCAAAGCTTTTGCCGTCAATCATGGTGACGGGATCTTTGAAGCCAGCTTCCAACCCTTCGAGATTGCCCAAATCCGGACGCGGCGGAATCTTGCCGCCCAATTCTTCCGGATTGTGGGTGACGGTTCCCAAGATCACCATTCTCGGATCTGGAGACGAGGAGCGTTTCATATCCTCTAGCATCACATTACACAGGAGAAAGTGCCCCAAGTGATTCGTCGCAACGCTGAGTTCGTATCCTTCTGGCGATCGCAACGGTTCTTTCAGCAAAGGCATATAGATTGCCGCATTGCAAACCAAGGCATCGAGGGGTCTGCCGCTGGCTCGGAATTCGTTGATAAACCGTCGCACGCTATCGAGAGACGCCAGGTCGATATGCATAATGGTGTAGCTGTCGGCAGGCATTTCGACCGCTTCAGCCGCTTTTTTTGCCTTTTCTAAGTTCCGACAAGCCATCACCACATGCCAGTCTCCTCGTTTGGCAAAGGCTTTGGCTGCATATAAGCCAACCCCCGAGGAGGCACCCGTAATCACCACCGTTGACTTGCGATCTTGTCCCATGCTGTTCAGATTCAGTTGATTGCCGTTGACTGTATTGAGGATTTTACAACACTTAGACCCTGACGGATTAGCTCTGTCATAAAACCTAACACTATAGCCGCTTAAAATCTTCGATGCCTTGTGGCATCAGGGATTCAACTATTCTGGAGCGGATAAGTAATGATACTTAATCCGCAGTTACCTTCCCGGTGGCGGTGGCGGGTGGTGGGTTGAACTGACCCGCGTTTATCGGCTCAATTTGTCATCATTGCCTATCTCTCGATCGCGGGGTTTTCCCTGCCGAAGTTCGCCACAATTGCCGCGTCATGTTTGGCAGACAAACGCCCTGAAAAGCAAGGGTGAAACCATCATCAACCCAGGACTATCCCCTCACTCATTCCTGAACGGTGGAGCAGCAGGGAACCGTCATCACCTGCTGCTCCACGGATGCAGACTGATTCTATGGGTGGGCAAGTCCCTGCTAAGGCAGGTTGGTTCGGCGGTTATCAGAATCGGCGGGGATTAGAAATCCTCGTCGTCATCATAGTCATTGCCCATGCTTCTGGCACCATTGGCGGCATCCTGTTTGGAACCGAGCAGATCTAGGCGATCGACTTTGATCACCGGCTTCGATCGCTGGGCACCGGTGGACCGATCTTGCCAATAATCAAACTTCAAAGAACCCGTGATGCCAATTAAGCTGCCTTTACGGACGTAGTTTCCCGCCACTTCCGCAGTTTTCCCCCACATTTCTAAATTGAACCAGTCCGGTTTATCGCTATTGCGACTGGGACGATTTACGGCTAACGTTACATTACAAACCACGCTACCAGACTCGAAATATTTAACTTCGGGGTCAATCCCCGCACGACCGACTAAAGTCACAACATTGAGCGTCATATTGCTCCTTCCTTATCCAACAAATTAACTCCCCAATTATAAACCATTTCTCCCTATCATATCAAGCAATTATTGTTTTTTACTTTGATTTACCCCAGGAATATGACCCGGATTGTTGGGGGTGCAATTAACCGTTAATTTGCACCCCACAAAAATCAATCCCACTCCCCGCAATATTTTTTAAATTTTGGGGATGAATATTGCAGAATTTTTGACTAAAAAGCACAGAAAATTGAGATGTATTGCAAGAAAGGTTAATTGAACCTAACTATAAATCAAAAAATGACCAAAAGAGGGGAAATCGGTTTCATAGAGAAAGGAACGCAAAAATGCTTGAAGTATGATGTGATTATTTTACCATGAATTTGACGAAAAAATCATCCAGCGGATGAATGAATGAAGGGAGGCGATCGCTGTAGCGGAGGCGAAGTGCGGGAGCGAAATTGCTTGGCATTAGCCTAAATGTCACCATTCAATGGAGTTTGGGAGTTGCTTGCGGGTAATCGAAAGGATTTCCGCAGTAGAAAATAACTGAAAATCCAGGGAGAGTCAGGAAAGCGCGGGCGGGCATTGGTTCAATTGGGCGGGGATAAAGATTCGTACAGTAAAATTGACTGCCGCAAACAGAAAACCTCCAGAGGATTTTGCCCCACTCTCGCGGCGCAAAATCGAGCTGAGGTGGGAGGCATTGATTTGATAGTCAATCATCAACCTGCCGCAACGGTCAAGGGGGCAAGAGAGTCATTGCATGAGGCGAGGATAAGCGCGCCCCACCCCAGTTAGTAGCGCATCTATTGGCTGTAGGCATATCAGTTACCACAACCTTTTCCAGAGAAAGCACGCCCTCGGGAGTTAACACCAAGCCATTGTAGTTTTGGCGATCGGCGATCGCCTCCCAGAAAATAGAAAATGCCCCCTTCAGGGGGGACATCAGAGAAAAGAAAAAAGGGAATAGATAAGCTTTCAGCCAAGAAGCAAAGCCGCATCATTAATAAACCCAATCGATAAACCAACAGCGCAATCCACCTGAGCGAGGTAAAGTATGAGTTTAGGGTGAAAATTCCCGCATTTTGAGGCGTAACCTTTGCATATTTAGGCAGAAGGGAGAAGCTAGAGGGCGGATTTCGCCGCAGATACTCGGCAATCGCTTGCAAGCAGAAGCTGCTAATCTTAGGCCAGATTTGAGATAGGAGGGGATTTTCTCCGGATCCGGCGCAGACTCAGAAGGAATATTTGGCACTCTCCCGGCTTCATGTGGGAAAAAAAATCCCGCCTGACTAGACTCAGGAGAGAAAACATACTAGAATCCACCACGAGAACAAATTCTGTTACATTATAGTCGCACAGCATCACGTTTTGGGGGCGTAGAAACCAGTGGGTCTTTTCAATCGCTTTTCCCTATCCCGGGATATGGGTATCGATCTCGGGACGGCGAACACGCTAGTTTATGTATCCGGTAAAGGGATAGTTCTTCAAGAACCCTCAGTCGTTGCCATCGATAAAGAGGAAAAGATACCTCTGGCAGTAGGAGAGGATGCCAAAAAAATGCTAGGTAGGACGCCGGGAAATGTCATTGCCCTGCGCCCCCTTCGGGATGGCGTCATTGCCGACTTCGACACTGCCGAATTGATGCTCAAGCATTTTATCCGGCGAGTGCATGAAGGTAGCGCCTTAGTATCCCCTAGGATCGTGATTGGGATTCCATCCGGCGTCACGGGGGTAGAACGGCGCGCGGTGATGGACGCAGCCACCCAAGCAGGAGCCAGAGACGTTTACTTAATTGACGAACCAGTAGCGGCGGCGATCGGAGCCGGATTGCCGGTTGCAGAACCCACCGGGAATTTAATCATCGATATTGGGGGCGGCACTACGGAAGTAGCGGTTTTGAGCTTGCAAGGCACGGTTCTGAGCGAATCCGTGCGGGTAGCAGGGGACGAACTGAATGATGCCATCACCCAGTACATGAAAAAAGTTCACAACCTGGTGATTGGGGAACGGACCGCAGAGGAAATCAAAATTCAGATTGGCTCGGCGTATCCCACCCACGATGATGATGATGCCACAATGGAAGTGCGCGGCTTGCATCTACTGTCGGGTTTACCGCGAACCGTGACCATCAAAGGGCCAGAGATTCGCGAAAGTATGGCCGAACCCCTGGCGGTAATTGTGGAAGCGGTAAAACGGACCCTGGAGCGCACCCCTCCGGAATTGGCGGCGGATATTATCGACCGAGGAATTATGCTCGCCGGCGGTGGCGCTTTGTTGAAAGGTCTCGATACCCTGATCGGGCACGAAAGCGGCATCGTTACCCATGTGGCGGCGGATCCGCTAAGCTGTGTGGTCCTCGGAACCGGTCGGGTTTTGGAGAACTTCAAGCAGCTCGAACGAGTATTCAGCGGTCGTTCTCGGAGTAGTATGTAGGACCTGCCAACCGAAGAGCTTCCCTACGTACAATCGCCTCGCGAATACTGAAGTCAGCTAAAAATTTTAATGTACACATTGCGTCGCTGGTGGGATCGGCATGGTTTACAAGTTGCATTGGTGGGGTTAGCCATCACTGCAGCTTTGGTGGTTCGGCAAACCCAAGGGTCAGTGGTGTTTGAAATTTACCAGAGACTCTCTCGTCCTTTTCAGTCGAGTCCCACTCAACAAGAGCAACTCACCCATGCCCGAACCCGCGAACTCGAACAAAAAGTTCAAGAATTAGAAGCCCAAAACCAACGGCTCAAAGAGGTAGTGGGCTATGTTTCGGCAAATAAAAAAGAAGGTATTGTCGCGCCAGTTGTCGGGCGCAGTGCAGATCACTGGTGGCAACAGGTGACTATCGGTCGAGGAAGCAAACACGGCATCAAAAAGGATTTTATCGTCACCGGTCCGGGAGGCTTGGTGGGACGCATCATCAGCGTCACTCCCCATACCAGCAAGGTGCTACTGATCGGGGATCCGAGTTTCCGCGTGGGGGTGACGATCGCTCGCTCTCGGCAAATGGGGGTGATGCGAGGCAAGGCGGCAAATCGCGCGGTAATGGAATTTTTTGATAAAGTGCCAGAGGTTCGTCAGGGAGATGTGGTCTCTACTTCCTCTTTCTCTCAGATGTTTCCCTCCGGGTTGCCCGTGGGTCGCGTGGAATCGGTGAATTTGAATAAAAGTCCGGCACCGGAAGCTGTGATCGAGCTGTCTGCACCGATAAGCGCTCTGGAGTGGGTGGTGGTTTACCCTCACGAAAAGGCTGCTAACGATGGGTCGGAAGGTCAATCTAATTAGGAAGGCAGATGAGAAACGATCGCTTTACTGCCTCGGGTAGGAATTCCACAAATCTTAAACTTCTCAATGCCGCTATCTTGGTTGGCTCTGTCGCTCTGTGTTTGTTGCTGATGCCGACTCGCTTTCCGGGAACGGAACTGTTGGGCGTCTCCCCAAATTGGTTGCTGATTTGGGTGGTGGCTTGGAGTCTGAAGCGTACTCCCTCTCAGGGGGCGCTTGCTGGCGTTATCTTGGGCTTACTTCAAGATGGCATGAGTTCGGGCGCACCGACTCATGTGTTCAGTTTGGCTCTGGTTGGCTATCTCACCGCTCGCTTGCAAAAACAACGCTACCTGCAAGAAGATTTTATCTCGGTGGCGTTAATTGTATTTGGCATGTCGATTGTGGCGGATACGGTGCGCGCTTTGCAATTTACTGTGATGAGCGATCGCAGTCTCGAAGAAATCTGGATGCTTCATCAACCCCTGGCTCTCTCATCGGCAATCCTCAGCAGCCTTTGGGCACCCACGATTTCTTTTCCGCTCAATCGCTGGTGGCAACGCATGGAGCGCCTGGAACAATCTTAAATCTACTCTCTCTCCCTCTCCTATCCCGTGGCTTCTCGCTCTAGCAGCAAGGTCACGGGACCATCATTCTCTATCCCCACTTGCATCATCGCCCCAAATTCCCCTGTTTCCACTTTTAAGCCGCTTTCTCGCAACTTTTCGACAAATTTCTCGTAAAGCAGGTTGGCTTTGTCTGGAGGCGCAGAACGGTCGTAGGAAGGACGCCGCCCTTTTCGACAATCGCCATAAAGCGTAAACTGACTGACGACGAGCAGCTCTGCGTTGATGTCTTGCACTGAGAGTTCCGCGCGATCGCTTTGCTTTTCTGGATCGGGAAATACCCGCAATTCTAAGCACTTTCTCGCCATCCAATCCAGTTCCGCCTCCGTGTCGTTCTGCCCAATCCCCACCAATAAATTCAGTCCTTTGCCAATTTTTCCCACCACTTTTCCATCAATGGTGACTTGAGAGGATCGCACTCGCTGGATTATGACTCGCATTTTTTCGTTCTATCTTGAAAAGGGTCAATCTGCTAAGGGTTTCGCTTCTTAATTTACAATAAACTCCGCCCTAAAACCACTATTTTTACCGAAAAATTCTCAAAGCAGTTACTCTAATTCGCGCCGCACCCCGGATTTCCTCCCCCTACCCAAAACAAATTTGGCGTTGTAAAATTTCTGGTTCCCAGGTGGAGCCTGGAAACCCCCTTCGGAGGCTCTACCTCCTAATTTACCCAAGCATTAAATAGATTCAAAAACAGCCGATCGCTCTTTTACAATTGCGGTTGATTGTTACTCTTTAAATTGGCGTTTTTATCTCGTTTTAATAAAGGCAAATTGCTAACCTCTCACGGTGATGACAAGGCAGTGCCATGTTCCTTTGTTAGAGAGGCAGCATTATGTTTGAGCCGGAGATTATTAGCCGTAAAAAAGGCGGTTGTGGGTGTGACCAGCAGCGGCTGCCGGTCACCGATGAAGCTTCACAGAATTAATTTACTTGCCAAATCCTTTGCCGCGATTGGTGGAAGGCAAACAAAGGCATTTTTCAAGCTGCGATCGCAAGGTTTCGCTCTCTAAATTCTGACCGATGAGAACCAGTTGGGTCTTGGGCTGACCTTTCCATTCGTCATCATCGATAGAAAATCGCTTGCCGCTGAGGTGGAAAATATGACGGCGATCGCTTTCGTCAAACCACAAAATTCCCTTAGCTCGAAACACACTTGCCGGCAACTGATTGTCTAAGAAATACTGGAATTTCCGAATCGATAGCGGGCGATCGCTCTCGAAAGAAATCGACGTAAATCCATCAATAGCCAGGTGATCCGAGTGATGATGGTGGTGATGATGCTCGTGGTCATGCTCGCCATCGCACTCGGCATGGTCGTGATGATGGTCGTGATGATGCTCGTGATGATGGTCGTGATGATGGTCGTGATGATGCTCGTGATGATGCTCGTGATGATGGTCCTGTTCTGCTGCCGATTCTTGGCCATTAAAATACTTGCCCGAATCGAACAAACCCACACTCAAAATCAACGGTAGCGGCACTTGCGATCGCTCGGTGCGTAAAACTCTCGCATCAGCTTTAATATCGCGGATCTTGCATTCCAACAAATCCACATCCGCCTCATCTACCAGATCCACCTTATTGAGTAAAATAATATCCCCATAGGCAATCTGACTGTAAGCCGCTTGAGAATTAAACAAATCCAAGCTGTAATTTTCCGAATCAACCAGGGTAACGATCGAATCCAGGCGAGTTAAATCGCGCAGTTCCGTTCCCAAGAATGTCAGCGCCACGGGCAAGGGATCCGCTACACCGGTGGTTTCCACCACCAAATAATCGACCTTATCCTCGCGCTCCAAAACTTTGTACACTGCATCGAGCAAATCATTGTTAATCGTGCAACAAATACACCCATTGCTCAATTCCACCATATCATCGCCAGTGGAGACGATCAGCTCGTTGTCGATGCCGACTTCGCCAAACTCGTTCACCAGTACCGCTATCTTGAGTCCCTGCTGGTTGGACAGGATATGGTTCAGAAGGGTAGTTTTGCCACTGCCGAGAAAGCCGGTAATAATCGTTACCGGCAAGCCGTGTTTGGGTGCCTCCATTGCCGGAGACTCTGCGGAAGAAGTTGCTGTTGTCTGCATGGCGTTGCTATCAAAACTCTCAGAAACTCGAACTGACGGCTCAGATCCAAATCTCAGCCTCGTCCAGTTTGATTTTAAACGAAATCTTGCATTTGTCTCCTGGCAAATTGCCAGTTAACAATTGATTACTTCTCTTAACTGCTTGTAGGGAGCAAAACTTCTTCACTGTGGCAATCTCGCCGGTGGGCACTGCCAACCTTACTCCCGACTTACCGAATCGATAGAGTAGGTACGGCCCACCTTAAACCTACATTAATGGTGTTGAGTTTTGGAGAATTCCCACCCTCCTCAGGATTGACACTGCAGCGAACAGTGCCCACATCCCTGCTATGTCGAAAGTAAAATTGTGGGGAAAGACAATGCAACGTCAGTTTGACCCTCTTCAGGCAAAAATCCCCCCTTAATTGCGAGCTTGATTGAGATTAGTCGGTTCTTGCTAACCCAGTGGTTCCGGGGTCAGGCATGGAATGTACTCAACGCCTTACGGCATCAGAGGTTAGGCAAGCTCGAACTTCATCTTGCCATCCCTCAATTCCTTTCGTGCTCAACGCCTTACGGCATCAGAGGTTAGGCAAGGAGCAAACTTTCTTTGAGTTCGTCCATCGTGAGCGATGTGCTCAACGCCTTACGGCATCAGAGGTTAGGCAAGAATTAGAATCTGGCCGCTGGTTCCGGTTTTGTAAATCGCTCGTGCTCAACGCCTTACGGCATCAGAGGTTAGGCAAGCTTCTGTGGTTAGTTTATAAAATGTTGTGGTAGTGTGCTCAACGCCTTACGGCATCAGAGGTTAGGCAAGATCGTCCCATCGGCACGTTAAACTCGCCTTTAGAAGTGCTCAACGCCTTACGGCATCAGAGGTTAGGCAAGCCAAACCCATGCTGCCAGAGATAGCATTGCGATTCAGTGCTCAACGCCTTACGGCATCAGAGGTTAGGCAAGAACGCCTTGCGATCGCCGGATGGACATCAGAACGGAATGTGCTCAACGCCTTACGGCATCAGAGGTTAGGCAAGTGTAATCGTTACGGGGCGGGTACTTTGATTTTTTTGGGTGTGCTCAACGCCTTACGGCATCAGAGGTTAGGCAAGTGAACTGCTTGGGGGACTCTTTCAGCCATAAGGTCGTGCTCAACGCCTTACGGCATCAGAGGTTAGGCAAGGATTCCGCCGAGGATTTTGACAATAATTTTCAGAAGTGCTCAACGCCTTACGGCATCAGAGGTTAGGCAAGATTTTATGTCCCCGCTATTCTTCGAGATGGCGATGCGTGCTCAACGCCTTACGGCATCAGAGGTTAGGCAAGGTGGTTTCTCTTAATCGGGTAAATAAAATCCCCTGTCGTGCTCAACGCCTTACGGCATCAGAGGTTAGGCAAGATATAGAGGCGAATCCACCGCAGCAGCAACTTCCATTGTGCTCAACGCCTTACGGCATCAGAGGTTAGGCAAGCCCTGGCAATCGTGGGCGGTGCGATCGCGCTACTCTTCGTGCTCAACGCCTTACGGCATCAGAGGTTAGGCAAGTTTAGCGAGGTTATATCCGAGTTCTCTGAAGTCAATATGTGCTCAACGCCTTACGGCATCAGAGGTTAGGCAAGTGGGTTTCAGCCAATGATCGCTAACCTCCCAAAACTGTGCTCAACGCCTTACGGCATCAGAGGTTAGGCAAGGATTGAATAATTCCACCCAAATCAATTGAGGGCATTAGTGCTCAACGCCTTACGGCATCAGAGGTTAGGCAAGTTACTGTGAGTGGAAGTATCACCAGATACTCCATGTGCTCAACGCCTTACGGCATCAGAGGTTAGGCAAGACCCTACAACAACAATAATATGTCCCGAGCGAGTAAACGTGCTCAACGCCTTACGGCATCAGAGGTTAGGCAAGCGGGTCGTCGCCCTCAAGAGAACGATACTTTGACAGAGGTGCTCAACGCCTTACGGCATCAGAGGTTAGGCAAGGTTGCACCGCATAACTATTATTTCGCTGCTTTTTAGGGTGCTCAACGCCTTACGGCATCAGAGGTTAGGCAAGGGCAAGATTGGTGGAAGTGATTCCGGGGTGGGAGAAGTGCTCAACGCCTTACGGCATCAGAGGTTAGGCAAGACCTAATTTGATGTTTTGTTTTTCCTCTGTTGAAGTGCTCAACGCCTTACGGCATCAGAGGTTAGGCAAGTGTTTGCCCCCTCAAATCCACCAAAGCGGTACTCAGTGCTCAACGCCTTACGGCATCAGAGGTTAGGCAAGTTTTCAGGTCTTAGTGCTTTTAGTTTAGCAATTGTTTGTGCTCAACGCCTTACGGCATCAGAGGTTAGGCAAGAAGACAAAGTCATACTCTGCAATCTAGGATTGATTTGTGCTCAACGCCTTACGGCATCAGAGGTTAGGCAAGCCCGTAGGACAGGCTTTGAAGATTCCCGATGTATTGTGCTCAACGCCTTACGGCATCAGAGGTTAGGCAAGTCGGTGGAAAGGTCTTGACAAGCCTCAAACAAATGGTGCTCAACGCCTTACGGCATCAGAGGTTAGGCAAGGTTACAGAGGAACTTGCGGCGTTAGGAACTAAAGACGTGCTCAACGCCTTACGGCATCAGAGGTTAGGCAAGAGAATCAGGAATATTTGCTAATTCTCCCCAGTCGATGTGCTCAACGCCTTACGGCATCAGAGGTTAGGCAAGTCTTTAAGAGGCAAATAGCGTTCATTGTTAAGAGAGTGCTCAACGCCTTACGGCATCAGAGGTTAGGCAAGTCCCTATTGACCGTATCGCCGTCATCGCGTGTAGTGGTGCTCAACGCCTTACGGCATCAGAGGTTAGGCAAGACCGAAGCAATCGCGGCAGGGCTTCAGCGTGCTTCCATCGTGCTCAACGCCTTACGGCATCAGAGGTTAGGCAAGCGTGTAAGCGGTCTGCCCTTTTCTGCCCCTTACTTGTGCTCAACGCCTTACGGCATCAGAGGTTAGGCAAGATTAGGCGAATGAATTGCGGATGCAGCTGCAGAGAGTGCTCAACGCCTTACGGCATCAGAGGTTAGGCAAGCTTAGTAAAAGCAGAAAAACAATTTTCGTCTTCATTGGTGCTCAACGCCTTACGGCATCAGAGGTTAGGCAAGGGTGCGAGGAACAAGGACTTCCGCGACGGCGGAAGTAGTGCTCAACGCCTTACGGCATCAGAGGTTAGGCAAGTGGCGATTTGTTCGATTTGCTCGATTCGGTCGATAGTGTGCTCAACGCCTTACGGCATCAGAGGTTAGGCAAGTGCTGGTATTGGAGCTTATACGCAAAAACGATACCGTATGTGCTCAACGCCTTACGGCATCAGAGGTTAGGCAAGTGTAAGGGTTTCAGGCTTTTTTGGGGAAACCTAAATTGTGCTCAACGCCTTACGGCATCAGAGGTTAGGCAAGCCTATAGCGGCAAAAACTGTGACGCCTACGCGGTGTGCTCAACGCCTTACGGCATCAGAGGTTAGGCAAGTACAGACGGTCGCTCGGGTTTTCGGGTTTAAGTATTGGTGCTCAACGCCTTACGGCATCAGAGGTTAGGCAAGACTTTTAATTTCAAAGTAGACCTTAACACACCCAAAGTGCTCAACGCCTTACGGCATCAGAGGTTAGGCAAGTCGGTATTTTGGCGCAATTTGCGCCGTCTCCCGGGTGCTCAACGCCTTACGGCATCAGAGGTTAGGCAAGCTTCGCTAGGCCGTAACCCAATTCTCTAAAATTCATGTGCTCAACGCCTTACGGCATCAGAGGTTAGGCAAGCTTGTTTTACAAAAAACGGTCAATGCCGCGTCTAGTGCTCAACGCCTTACGGCATCAGAGGTTAGGCAAGTTTACCACGCGGCGCAAACTTCCGGTCGATTGTAGTTGTGCTCAACGCCTTACGGCATCAGAGGTTAGGCAAGTTGCTTTGATAAGTAAGGATTCTTCCAAGGATTATTCGTGCTCAACGCCTTACGGCATCAGAGGTTAGGCAAGATTCTAGCGTTCGATGGTTAGCGCCTGACGAATTTCTGTGCTCAACGCCTTACGGCATCAGAGGTTAGGCAAGGGCGCAAGCCACATCCCTTTCCAATAAACCGCTCTGAACCAATTTTACAAGCACCTGTGGTAAAACGCAATCAAGTTGACCCAATTGCCACAAAACCCTCTCAATCCTCCTCCTTCAAACCCTGACTCTATCTCCATTCTAGCAAAAATCAAGCACCTGCGCCACCCCTGAATCGCCCCAAATCCCAACCCCGGGAAGATTTCCGGCTGTGAACCAGCAGCTTGCGCCTTCACAGCCGGAGGTGCTTGCATTACAGAATCCGATGGGACTCCTCCTGCACCGGCCAGGATCCGGGACGGTTATAAGCGGCAATTCCCCGCACGCACTGGTTCGACAGGCGAATCAGCAGCAAATCGTCCTCCGCCGCCAACACCTTCTCCAACTCCCAGCGCAACTTCTCCCGCCCCCGTTGGTTCAACCAACAGCGAAACATCGAATATTGGATCCGTTCGCCGTACCCTTGCAGCAACTTGTAGGCTTTGCGCCAGCGCTTCGGATCCCGAATGTCATAACAAACCAAATACCAATTCTGTGCTTCACTCATCTTCCCACCTCAGCGCAACACCAATTGACCGAACAAACCGCCTTCGCCGCACCACTCTTTCTCCAGCAGGCGCACTTCCAACTCCAAGAGGCGACGATAAGTCAACGAATACCCCGTCACCGGATGCTTCCAGGTTTCTTCCTTGCGGCGTTCGTACAAATTCACCAACTTGCGACGTCCCGCATCGCTCAACCACACCTGTTCCCCGCGCACCTCGAAGTCTTCGCGCACTTCCCAGTGACCGCGATTCACCGACCCCATCACCGGCATATCCACCAAAGGCACGCGAAAAATCTCCATCAAATCCAACGCCAACGGTGGTGCCTGAGTGCGCGGTTGGTGGTAAAATCCCAATGCTGGTTCCAACCCCACCGCCAGGATGGCATTCATCACATCTTTCAGCAGCAAGGCATAACCAAAACTCAGCAAACAATTAAACCGATCCTTCGGCGGACGACGGTTGCGCCCCACAAACCGCATTTCCGCAGGCACGTCCGGCAATATGGCACAAGGCAAGGCCCCAAAATAAAGCGCCGCCAGATTCCCCTCCAATCCCAACAGGGTTTCCAGGGAATTCGCTTGGGGAATCTGCTTGAGTACCTTCTTCATCTGCGCGATCGCATCGTTCAATTTAGCCGAGGGTTGCTTTAACCCCCGCTTCCCCCGCATCAAAAACTTGCGCTGCCCCTCGGCGCGACAGCGCACCAACTGGCGCGCCAACTGTAGGCAAAACGCCCCATCGCTCAAGGCCCCATACTGGCGAATTCGCCGTTGGATGCTGCCCCGCCTGGTCTCGAAACTGCCCACATAGCGCCCACCGCCGGAAATAAAATGCACCCCAATCCCCTGATAGGCGCAAAAATGCAGCGCTTGGGTGGACACCTGGGAAAAACTGTGCAGCACCAGTTGCCCCACCTGCTGCGCCGCCAGGGTTTCCACCGGTTGACCCCGGCGGGCAATCTTCAGTTGTTCCCCGGTGCGCCCTACAGCAGTGCCCGGTTCTAGCACGTGAATCACCTGCCGGTCGTCGTCTTGGGGGAATAACCGCATGGGTTGCCACTCCCGGTTGTGGGCCAGTCGCGCCTCCTCGGGCAAACATACCGGTGCGAGAGAACAGCGGGCGCACAGACGCTCATTTTCCGTCACCGGGGGACGCTGGGTAGACCCCCGCAGCATCCGCGCCCGTTGCACCGCCTCGCGCACCGCCTCGCGCCCCGCCTCATCTAGGGGCACCCGCACCAGCACGTTATCCGCGTGATAGCGAATCCGCCCCTCAGTCACGGGAAGTCCCAAGGCAGATTCGATGAGACAGGCATAGGCAAGCACTTGCAGGCGATCGCTCTCCCAGGCGATCGGTTGTTTGCGCTCATCCCGCTTGCTGCGCCCCCGCTTGTGCTCGTAAGGAATGGTCGCTCCATCTCGCGTGCGAAGCGCATCCACACATCCGCGCAATCCCAATTCCGCCGATTCGAGAAACAATTCTTCCCAAGTTTCATCCTCCTGTTTTTCCAATTCCGCGTGCAGTCTTCGCCCCGCAAAAACTGCGGCATTTTGGGTGTAGAGTTCTTCCACTTCTTCGAGATAGAAAAGGCGGGGACAGTAGGCAAGGGCGTGCAGCGCAGAAACGCGAATCGTGTCTTGGGTTGGGGTTGAGATTTGTTCGATAAGTTGCATAGAAAATCGCTCTAGAATGACGTTAACTTCACTCTAGAGCGATGCCTCGGCAAAAACCTTTCCGGGTTGAAATAATTGGGGAATTTAGACTTGTAGGCGATCGGGTGCTTTAGGCGTCCAGGTCCAAGCGCTGTCTGGGGGATAAATGCTTGGTTCTTCCACAGGCGCGTACAAAAAGCTAGTGGTTTCGCTGTTATTCTTGCGGTTGATTCCCACTGTTAATCGGCAGGTTCCCAGTTTGGGAGCGGCATCGAGTTCTATACGTTCGTACCAGTATGTTTCAGGGGGGCGTTGGAGTATTTCCAGTCGATCGAACAGCAAATTATTGTCCCCGGCAAATGGCAATCCATACCGCTGGGCGTTGAACTCGCCGTTTAAACCTCGAAGGATGCGATCGACTAACCCATCCTCCGGGTTTTTCAGAGCGATCGCCATATCCAGATTTGCCAAAATCTCGCGACGAACTGGCACAATCCAATATTTTTGACCTTGGACATACTCTTTCAGATTTTCACCAGGTTTTCCCACAGGATAACTGTGCAGTTGCTGATAAAGCGTAGAAGTGTAGGTTCGTTCTGGGGGAGTTATAGTGCCGATCGCCAGACACAAATGAGGGATATCTTTGCGAATTTGAGTGGTCACATCATCCACTGACTCTCGCATTTCAATTGCTGCCAGATTTAAAACCAATCCCAGTGCGGCAGATGGGGGCAGAATCGGCATCGTAGAGCGATAGCTTCCTGCCTGAAAATAGCGATAAGCAGCAAAAGGGGCGATCGCTCTAATCCATAGGTAATTCGTCACCTTTAACTCTCCTCTTGATTCAGAAACCCATCAGACAAATCAGCTAACAAGCGTTCTGGATTTTTGTAGAGCTTCACGCCGAGAGATTTTAAGCGTCCCAACTCCGGATCCTGATTCTCTTTCATCTGACGGACCAATTCACCCCCCAACCAAAATTCCTCTCCTGGTAAATCTTCTGGATGAATTCGAGAGAGTTCTGAAAATGAACCATCTTCCTGAAACCCATAAGTATTATATCCAGCAGCTAAACGGGGAGTCAGTCGCGCAATGATGGTACGTGGTGCCATTTCAAAATAACTCCGAGCGTGATTTCCTGCCACACCATTTAATTCACCAATTGCTCGCAGTAGTGCCGCCACCCATTCTTTTTTCGACTTGCAATCAGAATACGCCAAAGCAAAGGGATATTGATAGGCCGTGTAAGCAACTTCCCGGTGCAATAATGCTGAATTTTTAGAATTCTTCCAAGGACTACTTCCGGCATTTTGAGGCGATTGATGAAACGTGGTATCAAATCGATAAGAGGTTAATGCCATCGCCAAGTTTTGTCGAAAAACGCTATCTCGTTTAGGGGGAGTTCCTTTATTCTTTTTAATGGCCTCTTTATCTGCTACCAAAAATCCAAACAGAAAATCATCTGCATATTTTTCTGCATCGGGGAACCCCTTAAATTCAACTGCTAGTTGATCTTCCTCATACAGCCGAGTGCGATTGTGGGGCAAATCGTACTTGATTAAAATTTCCCGAAGTGCATTTCGCATGGATTCCGGGCTGATAACTGTATATTCTTTTTGCACCCCTTTATTTTCTTTCAGAGTAATTTTTTGCAGTACAGTTCGATTGGCTTCACTTTCCCCGCGATAATTAGAACTGGGTGCAGCATAAGTCAAAACAGTAGCGAAGAGATTTTTGGTTTTTGACATAACAGAACATCCTTTGTAGAGACAACAGTGGGCAAGTAGCCCAACGCCTTGCGGCATCATCGGTTGAACTTGAAATTAAATATTTCCAGCCAAAGCTAAAACCGTTAAGTTACGAACTTTTTCAGCATCTTCATACAGCAATTTAACCAGCTTACTATAGTTATCAAATTTCAAGTAGTAACTTTGATTGACAGAAGCAAAAGTCTCGGAAAAGTATCTAATAAACTCTGTTCCTGTTTTGTGGCGACAGTGATAAAAGGCGTCCTTAGCCAGTTTCTCTTTAGCGTCATTGAATTCTTTTTTATCATCCTCATTTTTCTCAGCTTCTTTCCATTTTTTGTATTTTTCCTCGGCTTTTTTAAAGAGATAGTTGCCTACGACCTCATAAATCAGCTCTTCTTCCGAAAGATTTTTTGCATTGGATTCATTGTTCATCTTACTGTTCTCCGTTTCTGCTTCTGCCTTAAAAGAAATTCGAGCATCGCGCCGGAACGTTACCATCCCTAATGTATCCTCAACTGGTAGGCTTGCACATAAATCGGCAAAGCCAAAATACCAGGGTTTTAAGTCTAGAACATTTCGCAATCGCTGTTCTAAAAAAATATAGTCTTTGTAAGCCTTTTTGACGCGAACGTACTCACCCACTTGGTCGTCATTAGCAGGAATTCTGGCACTTCGCAAAATTTTGATACTATTCCCCTGCTTTTCTGCATGGACTACCTCAACTGCTAACACTAAATCGTTAATCGCGATCCCAGCTTGCATTTCTTTTATGCGATTTTGCAAAATCCGCAACATTTCCAAGCCACCAACTACAGCGAGATTAATCACTCCTTCTTGAGGTCGATAGCCATTTTTTCCAAACCTTTCGGCACGACGCTGCTCTTTCATGGCATATTTAAACTCTTCGCAAAACATATCTAAATCTGCCACATCTGGAATAACGATCGCATAGCCGACTGATTTGAGTTTATGCTCTCTTCGCTTGTCTTCTTTTTCATCTTTTTTACTTTGATTCTCTTTCTCTTCCTTCTCTGCCTTCTCTTTTTTTTCTTCACTTTTCATGGGTTCGCGAACGACGGGTTCGTAAACTTGTACGACTAAAGGCCAGAAGTGTAGCAAAAATTGGAACTTTGCCCGATCTTTAAAGGGGACATTTTCAGCATTGGTAGCTTGAGCGCCTAAAAAATAGGTACTGGGTAAATCTACAGTAGCGTTACCATCCCCTTTCGATAGCTGAGTCCAAACCTTTTGAACCTCAGCGATTTTTTTGTCATTGGCACTATCTTCAAAAGGCTTGCGCGTGGTGGGAATACCTCGCAGGATTGACCAGAACATATCGCGCCACAGCTTTACCCATATTCCATCAGTTCCGTCTCCACTTGGATCCAAATCAGCAATTAAACCTGCTTGAGGAATTACGTTTGGATAGATATAGTAGGTTTCGGTCTTAGTTTTGCCTTTAACCGTCTTTTCTACCGTCTCTGTTCTTATTGGCTCTTTCTTTTTAAAGGGTTTTTTGGATTTGATCTCACCGAGTTCACCTGCATAAAGTGTCCCAAATAAGACTTCTAACCCAGGGCGATCGATAGTTAACATAACGCCGGTAGCAGTGCGATCGCTCAATTCACAGATCCCTGGATGTTCTCCAAACCTCTTAAGCCAATCCACCATCATCACCAAACCCGCTAAACCGGCTCGATGTTGCGCCGAAGGCAACTCTGCCAGATGATATTCAAAAGTTAACGCTTTCTTCGTCATCATTCTTTTCCTTTGGCATAAAATCCCCGTGTTGGGGTGTAGTGTCGGCTATCGGCAATGCCGAAATATTTGGGAAATTTTTGAGGGCGATCGCTGCGCTCTAAGTTAAAATCAGCGTACTTGCAGTTTTTGGGAACATCGATAACATATCCGTCCCAAGGTTGTTTGTTGTTGATGCAATCTTCAACCGCTTTGATATCCCCATCTAAAATACAAGGTTGCTTGTAATCATCAATATCCCGCAACTGACCGGGAGTGGCGTAGTAACCACTTTCTAAAAACCGCGCTTTACCATCCGCACTCGGTTCTCGCCGTGCGTGTTCCTCCAGCTTTTCTGCGAGTTGGCGCTGACTCAAATCTTCCGAGCCTAAATCGTCAATAAATGCTTCTGCGGCTTTCAATTCTTTTAATTTATACGGCTTTTCTTCTTCAGAAGCATAAACCAGTAATGAGGCTCGATATTCGTCTCCTCGCTTGCGGTGGCGGTTAGCGCGACCGAATCGCTGGACTAGAGATGATATCGGTGCGAATTCGCTAATCAGGAGATCTGCATCTAAGTCCAAACTCATCTCGCACACTTGCGTTGTCACGGCGATCGCCGCTTCTATCTTATCATTTTTCTGAGTTAAAAATGCAGCCATTGTCTTCTTGTGAATTTTTTGTCGATCTGCCAACGTAAACTGACTGTGATAGCTCAGCACTTCCACCTCTAAACCTAATTCGTCTTGCAGGCGATCGGCCATCTGTTGGCAGCGTTTTACTTGATTGACCACCCACAGAACTCGCTCCCCATCCCGAAATGCTGCAATGGCTCGTTCAAATGCGATCGCTTCAGTTATCTTTTCTAGACGATATCGCAGATGGGATTCCTGTTCTTCTAAATCCTTAAGTTCTTTTCGGTCTTCAAGTGTAGGATAAATCCTGAGTCCGGCTTTTTGTAATTCTTCTTGACGAGATTTGGGCAAAGTAGCCGTCATACATAATACTGGCACATCAAATGCCTGCAAGAAGGCAATCAGATTATCAAACATTCGGCGATCGAAACTATGCACTTCATCAATCACCACTGCTGCATCGGCCAAAACCGGAAGCAAACACATCCCTCGATAATCGTGTTCTATGAAACTTAAAAACTGGTCTACTGTAGCGCTGAAATAGCAGCGCGACCAATAAGCCAGCGCATACAATCGCGCCTCGGATTCGGATAGCTTAAAATTTTTATCTTTCGTTGCCTTGTTATCATCGGGATTTTTTCGTAATTCCTGGAGTTCGTACTCCGACGTCCCACTCAAATGAGCTGCCGACTTTTCTGGTGCCCAACCAATATAGTTTTTAAATCCTTCTAAAGCGGTGGCTCGGGTGGGATACAGAAAAATTATTTTTCCGATCTCATAATGTTTAGACTGCTCTTTAAGCCATTCAAAGCCAGCCCTTGTTTTACCTGAACCACAGGCGGTTATCAATAAAGCTCTGGAACCCAAAAATGCAGCTTTTTCTTGAAAATCCCGCAATCTAAATTTAGTGTAGGGATTCTCTTTCTTAATCTGTTCTGTAGAAGGAGTTAAAATTTCAGATTCAATTCGGTCGGGTGTCAAAGGTGGAGTATGGACAGTTTTATTAATCCACTCTTCAAAAGTTAGATCTTCGCGGACTAGAGCGGATGCTGCTGAGTCAGCAACGATTAATGCCGCTTTTGTGGCTAAAAGTAAAGCCCGTTTACCATAAATTGTAGGGTTGTCACTAGATTTTCTCAAATTCCGACGACACTGCTTAGCAGAGTTATATCCGCATTGGAGTGCTTGTTTCCATACTAAGTTCGAGTCTGACCAATTCTCGGTGGGGAGTTTGGGAATAGCGCCCAAAGAAGCCACTTGACGAATCCTTTCTAAAATAGCCGTAACTTCTGGCGGTTGGTGTAAACACAGTTCTACGGTTTTTGCCCGACGGGATTGACACCATTCGTAGTCTTTACCTGTATCACTTGCTTTGAGATGATGGGATAAAACTGCTGCACTGATTGCATCGCAGTCGAGCAAAGAATTGGCGCTTAGCCAAGTCTTCACGGCTGGCAGTTGCAAAATTAAGGCACTGAAATGTTCGTGTCTGACAGACTGAGCCTTAAAACTTGCACTAGAAACAGCTTCTTGAAATTCTTTATTGGCTTTACCTATATCGTGAAACAGTGCGGCAACTCGTAAGTTAAGCAAAAATTGTTCTTCCGCCTCTTTTCCTCGGATGCCAAAAAATCGGCAAAAGTTTCGGAACCAGCGCTGTGTGGGGTCGAAAATTAACAACGCGGTTGCTTCCGTATCCAGCAAATGCTGTTGCACTGTCAGCGGTTCGCGATTTGGGTATTGTTTTTTTGCAAGTAGTTTAGTTGGTTTACTCATGTTACCCACTTTGATATTGCTATTTCAGTCCAGCCAATTTATATCGATTGGATTAGAACCTGCGGAAGGGAACAAAAATCCCACAGCCCATGCGACGTTTACCGCCCAATCCAATGGCTTGAAGCTGTAGGGAATGTTCCTCTGTTAAATCAATAATTTCCAGGCCAAATCCAACAACAGAATATTTTTTGATTTTGATGGCTTTCCGAGCGGGTTCTCCCTCGGCGTTAAGCGGAATAGCAAGGGTTCCTTGAATGCCAAGTTGTTCGAGTTGACGCTGGGCTGCTTCTAAAAAGGGTTCCGGATCTTGATATCCTTTAATGGTGACAATGCGCGATCGCAGTCGAGCCGCAGGTTGCAGCAATAGAATTTGGGGAATGTGGAGCCAAATATCGCTATTTCCAATCGTTAGCTTTTTACCGGCTAACAAACAAGCCAGATCCACGCGATCGGTAGAGAGGCGAATTCGCAATCGCGATCGCTCTGTTAGGGTGATTTTTCCTTGGCGATCTGGAATACCCATAATGGTTTCTATGCTTAGCCCGGGAATTCCATGAAGTTCTGGCACAAGATGAGAGATAGCAGCTAACAACCCATATCCGTGATCGGCGGGTAAACTTTCTCCAGTAATTCCAAAACTCAGTTCCACGTAGGGCGACTTACTGCCTTGTCTCGATGGTTGGTTTTCGTGAAGCGTCAGCATGATAAAGTTCTATTCAACTGTATAGTACAAGCGGTCATAGGCGGGTTTGCCACCTCTCAATGCCATTGAGAGTGGTGAAACCATAGAACTGATAGTGCGACAGAAGGTGTGCGATCGCTCTCCCTATCGATCGGAAATTACACTTGGGAGGTTCTGCCTTCAGATACCGCACAGGTAATAATGAACTCCAGGAGTTCCTCCTTACTGCGAGATTCCAAACGCGGATTAATTGGTTTGCAGCGATCCTCCCATTCTCGCGCCTTTGCCATTAGCCACTCAGGTTGAGGGCTGGATTTATCGGGGCATGGTCGATAGTTTTGTATGACTCGCACGTAAAATTCAGCCAAGCGGTTCGCATTCTGGTTAGCCTGCTCGCTGAGGTGTTGACCACAGCGACTGGCAAATTCCAATAACGGATCCCCATCCCGGGACGAACCCACTTCACCCGTGGAGGGTCTTGAGAGTTGTGGAGCCAATGGCTCCTTTTTATTTTGTTTCATAATTTTCTCCATTGTTAAATTTCGTGGACTCCGGTTAGCAAGCGCAGCCGGAGTTTTTTTGATTCTAGCACGCTTTTTTAGATTTTGGCTATGCCATTAACTAATTCCCTGAAAGTTAATCAGGGAATAGCTTTCAAACGCCTTACGGCATCACTGGTTCCTAGAAACTCTGAGAATGAGACTTCTAGAGTTTGGATATGCTTGCTCAACGCCGAGGGTGCTTGCACACCTGGGGCATCCAAGATAGCCAACAATTCATTGTACAAGATCTTAACCTCTTTCAACTGCTTCTCCAATTCCACGATAAGAACGATTCATCGCCTCAAGCTCCTCCCGTACCATGTCCACCAACTCTGGCGGGTCTTTCACCACTGCACTTTTCCCATATCCCAATACCCATCGCTTGACTTCGTTCATCCCGGAGACGACCATCCGCAAGGTCAAGGATCCATCAGCATGGTTCTCAATTTCTTGGGTAGAGTGCCAGTTGCGCTCTTCAATATAAGGCGCTGTCTGTGCATCGAACCAAATGACCACCTGTTTGGGCGAACCGCCGACTTCATGCTGAAAGACATACTGGAGATACTCTTTCACATCAAAATTTGGATCCGGCTCGAATTTCTCATCCAAAATCTTTAACTCCTTAATCCGATCTATGCGAAACGAACGGATTTCGCGGCGAAGATGGCAAAACCCAATTAAGTAGGTATTGGTTCCTCGATACAAATCCAGTAAATACGGATCGACAACTCGCTCAGACTCCTGCTTGCGACTGGCGGCAAAATAGCGCATCTTTACTTGTCGCGAAGTCTGACAAGCTTCTTCTAATTGATGCCAGATTTGCGGATCTAGGTTGGTTTGCGCTCCAGGACGTAACAGGATTTGCTGATTGGCAAGCTGTTGTAAATTGAAGTAGGTTTGTTCGGGCAATCGTTCGCTCAATCGCCCGATCGCAGATTGCAATTCTTCCGCATAGGGGGAACCCGCATAACATTCGAGCATTCTCGCTCCCAATGTCAAGGCAAGCAGTTCTCCCTGATTTAAAGGAATACTGGGCAAACGCCAGTTCGGATCGCTGTAATGATGGCCTTTTTGCCGGTTGTATTCCAAGGGTGCGGAGAAGCGATCGCGCAAAAACGCTAGGTCATTGCGAATCGTGCGAACGCTCACTTCCAGCGCTTTCGCAAGACTCGGCACCGTCTGTCGCTGTCTGGAACGCACCAAGTTATCTATTTGTAGTAATCGCTCTAAATGACGAGACATCACATCACAATTATGTTTCCTTTCAACTTATAAATCCATCTTACATACACTACCCGGCAAAAACCTTTCCGCCTTCCAAAAAAAAATCTTAAATTTTCCCTTACGGATTCATGCTTCGCAAAAAACTAGAGCGCGATCGCTGCACTCCACCTCTCAACCCGATCGCCCCAATTGCATCTCTCAAATTGCCAATCATTAACGGCTCGCGAAAAAAAAGGCAAGTGTGACACCTGCCCGCGAACCTAACCTATAGTTTTTTTAGAATCAATAACTTGAATTTGTTAAGCCAAACTTATCTTAAGACCGATTGATGCTCCAATAAAGGCATCGCCAAGTTGCACATCGCCTCGCGGCGGATAGTCCCAGAATTTACTGCGTCCCAGAGTGTCTGCAGAGCATCTAAATCGGTAGACTTGCATCCACCCTTGGCTATAATCTGGCGAATTAACGCTTCCGACTCTACACTGAGGCACCCTGTTTTAAACGCAGATTCTACAATCGCATGAATCATAACCCTCTATGCGTCCCTATGGTTTTAGAATCTATTTCCTACTATCCATCATCTGAACCGAAAACAGGCTGATAAAGATCCGAAAAATTTGTGATACTAAACACTAAAGACAAGTGATTTTAATCACGGCCCAGCGGAGGACAAGCAAAAGTGACGATCGCGCCAACAGAATATCAGCAACGACGACAAGCCTTAATGGAAAAAATCGGCCAGGGCACAGCCATCTTTCGCAGTGCGCCGATGGCGGTGATGCATAACGACGTCGAATATGCCTACCGCCAGGATAGCGACTTCTTCTATCTTACCGGATTCAACGAACCGAATGCGGTGGCCGTGTTTGCCCCCCATCACGAAGAGCACCAATTTGTGTTATTCGTGCAACCGAAAGACCCGGAAAAAGAAGTTTGGACCGGCTACCACGTGGGAGTGGAAGGGGCGAAAGAACGCTATGGCGCAGATGAAGCCTACCCGATCGCCGAACTGGATGAAAAACTGCCCCAATACCTGCAAAACGCCGATCGCATTTACTACCGCCTAGGACGCGATCGGGCATTCAACGACACCATCTTAAAACACTGGCAGCGCTTAATGAGAACCTATCCCAAGCGCGGCGTCGGACCAATCGCCATTCAAGACGCAGGAACCATCCTTCATCCCCTGCGACTGGTCAAAAGTCCCGCCGAACTCGAACTGATGCGAAAAGCGGCAGAAATCTCCGTCAAAGCGCACAATCATGCCCGGGAATTCGCTCAACCGGGACGCTACGAATACGAAATCCAAGCCGAAATGGAACATCTGTTCCGCCTGCATGGGGGCAACGGTTTCGCCTATCCCTCCATCGTCGCCTCCGGTTCGAATAGCTGCATTTTGCACTATATCGAAAACAATCGCCAACTGCAAGACAACGACCTAGTGCTCATCGATGCCGGCTGTTCCTACGGTTACTATAATGCCGATATCACCCGCACTTTTCCAGCCAATGGTACCTTTACCCCAGAACAAAAGACCATTTACGAAATTGTCTTGTCAGCGCAAAAGCAAGCGATCGCCCAAGTTCATCCCGGCAATCCTTACAACCAAATCCACGATACCGCCCTGCGCGTTATTGTCGAAGGATTGCTAGACCTTGGATTGCTCGCCGGGGACATCGACGAAATCATTAAGGAAGAAAAATACAAACCCTTCTACATGCACCGCACCGGTCATTGGTTAGGCTTGGACGTGCATGATGTGGGGGTGTATCAAAATGGCGAAGACCCGCAACCCTTGCAACCCGGAAACGTTCTCACAGTAGAACCGGGCATCTATATCGGGCCGGAAACCAAACCCGCCGAAGAACAGCCGGAAATTCCCGATCGCTGGCGCGGAATTGGGGTGCGAATCGAGGATGATGTGCTAGTTACCGCACAAGGCCATGAAGTTTTAACCGCCGGCGTACCGAAATAAAGTGCGACCTTTCCCGCGTTCCCAGGCTTCTGCCTGGGCCACCCTCCTCGAGGCTCCGCCTCCACTTGCCATCGGTGCGGTGCTGTGCGGTACTCAATCCGTGGGCAGCAACAGCAGGCATAAAATTAGCCCGCGTAGGCGGGCTTTCTTGGTTCGACGCGACTCATGTATCGCCACTGGATGTCATTCAAAATAAGGGCGAAAACGAGAATCGAAATGGTGTTTTTTTTGCGCGTTGCACGAGCGACAGAGAGTGTGCAGGTTAGCGATATCGTTGGAACCTCCCCGAGCGAGGGGAACAATGTGGTCTATAGTGAGTTCTACCTTCTGGCGAGTTTTGCCACAGCTTTGACACTGGTAGCCATCGCGCTGGAACACGTAGTTCCTCACTTCTGCGGGAATGCGAATGCGAGGGGTTTTCATGGGTGCTATTGTGGCGGGAGGGATTGCAGGGGAGAAATGTACATTTCGCCGAGGGGGGTCATATCGCGGGCGATCGCGGCATCTCTGGGTTGCCCGTTCTCGTCGTAGGCGCGATCGGACACAAAGCTCATGTCCATATCCAATCGCATCTGTGCCTGTCGCCATTCTTTCCCCGGTTCCAAAAACTCAATGGTAGGATATCCCAAGCGCGTCGGTTTGACAAAATCAGTCATTTCAGCGCAGGCGATTTGCACTTCTTCTTTCAGTTCTTTGAGAATACCATTCACTTGCCGGGGTTCGCGACAAATTAGATTCGTATCGGTTTGAATTACCGCGCTGTCGGGCAAGAGATAAGTAGGTATTTGTTTGGTCAAACAGTCGATTTGCTGCACCCTTTCTTCGCCGCGTATCTGCAAGGTGGCGATCGTCAGCAGACGAATCGTACCGCGATCCCATCCACCACTGGGTTGAATCGCCATTCCTCTGGATCCATCAATCAAACATTTGACATCATAGGAAATCCGCGTCACCGCCCATAACAGAATCGACAGCAGTTCCTCAAACAGAAAGGTCTGGCGATAAAATTTGTGGGTGGGAAGCTTGATTAAGGTATCGTTCGACAGAATACAGGTTTGGGTTCGAGTTTGAGATTGGGTCATAGCTGCAAGCAATAGGCGTTCTCAGATACAAGATACCGCTCCAAGGGCATTTTGAAGCGATGATATTGTAACCGTTTTAGACGATTTATCACCTTTCGTCCCGGTGGCGGGTTCTCCAGGCTGATTTTTCCCGGGGACGAGGCGTTCTCGGTACGCCCAAGCGCAAGGGTTGCGATCGCCCACCCCACCGCTGCACCCCCCAGGGGGCTTAACGATTCTCCTCGCGCTTCATCCACAAAATGTTATCCTGACCCCACTCGGGTTCCTCTTCCTCATCCGCCAGAAACTCCAAACTGACTTTCATGCGGATTTTTCCTTTTCGCCACCCTCTAGAACCAATTTTGAGCAGTTCCCCATTCACCCCAGTTTCCAAAAATTCTTTGGCGTAGGCGAGATCTAATTGTAATCCTTGCTGGCGTAAGGCATTCGAGATGGTATGGGGAAGTTGGTTTTGCCCGGTTACCGCGCCTCCCATGAGTTTGCGTAATTCGCCGACTTTAAACAATTTTCCCCGAAATGAGACCACATCATCATCGCAGCAGTCAGGGAGGATATTATTTTCTTCCATAAACATTCAAATCAGCCTGCGACCTTTTCGCAGATACCATACAACCCAGATACTCGATGAACCGTATTTTTCAATAGCAAAATGACTGATGCCCTGGAAAATTGTAGCGACAATTGTTAGTGAATCGCCCAGTGGGTGCCTTGTTTTTTTGCTTGCTGTAGCAGCATGGTCCGACCATGCTACTAACAATTGCTCATATTTATGGGTTTTCTTCTCTAATTTTCTGACGGATTTCATCCAGAGGGGATTCGGGTTCCGTGGGTTCTGCTTCAGTCGGACAAAATTCGATTGTCAGCCTCAATTTCCCTTTTTGCCAACCCTTAGCCCCAAACTTGAGAACTTCTCCTTTCACTCCCTCTAATGCCCATTTTGCTTTTTCTTCATTCCAATTTTGACGAGCCACATTGTCGGAATTTTTAATAATATTAATCGCAGCCTTTATTAGCTCTTCTACCTTGAAAGTAGTATGGGGAATTAGGATTTTTGAATCTTCCTGGATTGACAATATTTCTTCCTTGTGTAAAGGTTCATAATGGCGTTCACTCATTTGATTTCCTCCTGAAGTAATTTTGTGTTCGTTCTGGATTGTTGTAGGGTAAAGGGTTTCCAATCTGACAACCCATACAATTAGCTTCGATTTGAGGTGTAGCTTAAACCATAGAATTCAAGTTAATTGCAAATTATTAACTTATTGGTTCCATATTACCCTCGACTTTGCAGACAGATTGGATTGCGTTAACTATCCTATCATATTCCTACCATGTAACCCTCATATTTACAGTTGGGTTTTAACTGACTTTAGCTATGAGCCGGGAACTCAAAGTCCCCGGCTGCAACTAGACCAGGAATCTATTCAACAGCGGGAGAGAGGAGATTTTCCACCGCTTCCGCTTCCGTTTCCGCTTCTGTTGCTTCAATCGGCGAGAGTTCCGAGTCCACATCCACGATCGCCAACTGATAGCGATCCAACTCAAACGCCTGCAAGCACTCATTAATGCCCGTCACCGCTTCATTGTAACGGTCTATTTTCTCCTGTAACTGAGCTTGCATTTCCTGAGTTTGCTGGAGTTGTTCTTGCGCCTCTTTTTCCAAAGTATTTTCCAGATGAGAGCGGGCGCGGTTGTACTGTTGCAGAATCAATTCTTCCTGCTGTTTTGCCATTGGTAGCAGATGGGTTTTCAGGGTTTGGCTAACCGCTTGACGGAACGAACTTTTCACCGTATCCCGGACCTTCGGTTCAAAATCCAACTTGAGCAACTGACGAATTGCCGATTCTGCATCAATCATGCTACTACAGTCATAACTTTGAGAAGTTTGCTGCAAGACTTGACGGAATTGATAAATCGAAAACGTGCCTTCATCGTAAAAGCGGGGGCTTTCGCGCACGTAGCGATCGCACTCGGTACTCACTGCAGCGCGAATTGCCTGCTGCACCTGAGATTCCAACTGTTCAAACGCCTGCAAAATGCCCGCATCGCTGCCCACCAAGCGGCACAATTCCCGATAATAATCCTGGCGGCGAATTTGGTCAACTAAATAGGCAAAAAAGTTAGCGATCGCCCGTTGGGATTCAGCCGCCAAAACATTTTCCAACGCATTGGACAAATAATAAAACGCTTCCACTAAAATTGCCAGCAGAGGCGCGGTAGAATTGCGGGGATGACTGGCGGTAGCTTGCTGATACGCTTCTTCCACAGAAAACGTCTTGAGCAGCTCATCCAACTTAGTCACCATGCGCGCCGTCAGCTTGCGAAAATCCTCTTCAAACGTCTGACATTGATTTGTCACCACGCGATTCACTTCATCTTCCACATGGGCATTTAATGCGTCGCCCAACCGTCGCAACTCCTGATTCAAACTGGACAATCGCCGAGATTTCACCCCTTCAATCTCGCGAGGTTGGCTATCGATTTCGCGATATTGCTCCAGATAAAAATTATGCAGAGCCATGCAAGCCGGCTGCAAATCATTCGCCAGGTTTTCAAACAGTTGCGGGCGCTTTTCTTCCATCAAATAGCGCTTAATGCCGGTGCGAAATTCTTCAATCCCGCTATCCTTAATGAGCTGTTCGATTAAACTCGTCCCCCAGTTGCCGAGAATCCGCACGTAATTGTCATTTGGCGTTTCGTAGCTTTTCACCTCAATGCGGAATGCTGTGGGAGAAAGCTTTCCGGAATTGGAACAATAGCGGAGAAACTCATTAACAAATTGCGGAGTTTCTTCTTGGATGCCGCTGCTTTTCACGCTTTCGGTAAAAAGCGTATCCAAGCCGAAGCGATCGCCCCCACTGGTGTCCTTCACCTGACTGCCATAAAACCCCAATAAAGCGCTGGTTTGATAAAGGCGCTTTGTTTGGCGAAATTGGGTATTAATCAGTTCGTACAAGCGCTGCCGCAGTTGACCATTATACCAGGTTTCGTCGATGCGATTAAACACATAGAACACGCGATCGCGAATTCCGGGATTGCGCCGCATCTTTTCCAGCATTTGGGTTTCTTCCGTAGTCATATCCCCTTCCGAAGCCGGCTTGAGGACGCAAATCACCGCCGAAGTTTCCGGGTCTTCAATTTTGCGATAAGTCAATTCCGCATCGCGCTTCACCGGGGCATCAATTCCGGGCATATCGATAAGCACATTGCCATCTTCGAGTAACGGATGGTGACAGTAATACTCAATTTTCTTCAATACCGCGCTATTGCTACCGCGCCGCGCATAACTCGCCGCCTCGCTGAGGTTAGAGAAGTTAAACTGCTCCATCGGATAAACCGCATTGGTATTCGGATAAATGCGATCGCGATTTTCCTCCAACCCCTGTAGCAACAACAGCAGCGCTTTTGCTTGTTTCGCTTTTTCCGACTTACTTTCTCCCCCTTCTTTTTGGATAATCGTGTCGCCGCCCTGACGCAGCAGATCGATAACTTCCGGGTTTTGAATATTCACCTGGGTTTTCAATTCCAACTGCACCATCAGCTCTTGAACCTGCTTCTGGATTTCCGCCTCGCTGAGAAACGTCAGCACCACGCGCTCCTTGTCTGGGGCGGCGTATTCGATATAACATTCGGTGCCCGTAGCGTGACCCTCGGCGCTATAGAGCAACTCGCGTTCGAGCAATGCATTGATCAGCATTGATTTTCCCGCCGAGAAGGCACCGGCGAACACAATTTCGAACTTGGGGGAAATGGCTTTTCGCAGGGAAGCTTGAATCGGCGTGGGATCCTGCTGCACCCGTAAAGCCGATTCCTGATGTAGCAGATCTAGTAAAGAATCCACCCGATCTGGTAAAGTTTGACATTGCAATGGCGTTTGAGTCATGGTTGAAGTAACAAACAAAATCAATGAGGAACCCATATAACCAGTTTCTCATGTTTGAGAACCTGTGGCACAGTTCCAGAACATACATTTACCAGCGCTGGATGGATACAGAGTTCGTCTGGCGCTTGTGGATCCGCACCACCCGCCTCTGGGGGGGTATTGCGCCCGCGCCTTTTCCGTATCAGCGATATTTCCGAATTGTCAGACTGTTAGCGGAACTTCTGCCCCTGGGGGTGAAATGGCGCTAAAATGAGAGATTGGCAATTGTAAACAGGTCAGCGATCGGGGTGCGTCAGACGGTTCCCCTCGGGATTCCACCGGCTGGGTTGTGAGCTGACGCCCCTTTTTTTGAGGATTAATAAAATGTAACAAACCCCTTAACGGGATGGGATCTTAAATGAGTCGGCAGAGGAGATGGGCGAAAAAGAGGGATACGAATCTGCCAGAGGGAGGGAGAATTTTTCCCGGGAACTGAGGGGATAAGCACCCGGTTTATCGAGAGAGTTTTGCGGTGAGCCAGCGCGTTTGAAAGAGACGGAGAAAAGTGATGAAAATTAGGGGTTAAGATTGGGTATAATGTAATAATAGCTTGTCGAGTTCTTCGAGTTGAAAGGGTTTGCTGAGATAATCCGTTGCGCCAGCGGCGAGACAGCGATCGCGATCGCCCGACATCGCCATTGCCGTTACCACCACCACCGGTAGGGATTGCAACGGCTCTTCTTGTCGTAACTGCGAGACTAATTCCAAACCCGTGACTGGATTGGCGAGTTGGAGATCTAACAAAATCAGGTGAGGGTTAAAGGAATAAACCCGATCCAAAAAATCGCTGCCATAACCAATAATTTTAACCCGATGACCCATTGCGTCTAAATAATCGCGCAACAGAATTGTATTTGACTCATCATAATCCACGATTAAAATCCGCCGTTTGCTGGGGCACACTGGGGAAGTTTCTGGCAAGGAGAGTGAGTCGTTGGCGGAGGTAGGGGTGTAACCGGGAGGCAAGTCAGGCAGATAAATGGTAAATTCACTCCCTTGACCTGGAGTGGATTGAGCGCTGAGTTCTCCCCCATGTAAGTGTGCGAAATCCCGGGTGAGTGCCAATCCCAAGCCGGTGCCTTTCGTTTTCTGGTTGAGTTCGTTTTCGATTTGGCGAAATGCCTCGAACACCAGGGGTAATTGTTCCGGGGAGACGCCAATGCCGGTATCTGCAACGGTAAATTCAATGCCTTCGGGCTTTTTAGCCACAATCAGAGAGACGGTTCCTTTGGGGGTAAACTTAATGGCATTGGAGAGGAGATTGAGCAGCATTTGTTTGAGGCGGCGTTCGTCAGCGATGCAAATTTTCGCCTGCGGATCGATGTGAGTGGTGAGTTGCAACCCGCGTTCCGAAGCACGTTCTTGGATAATTTTCAAGCAGTAATGACATAACTCGGCAACTGGCACTTCCTTGAGTTGGAGTTCTTCCTTGCCGGCTTCGATTTTGGATAGATCCAAGATATCGTTAATCAGTTCGAGGAGGTGATCCCCGCTGGTTTTAATGCGGCTGACGTATTCTTTTTGCTTGGGATTGAGGGTGCCAAAAATTTCTCTCTGTAGCATTTGAGAGAGTCCTAAAATGGAATTTAAGGGGGTACGAATTTCGTGACTCATGTGAGCGAGGAATTCACTTTTGGCGCGATTTCTGGCTTCGGCAATATCGCGGGCGCGGGCGATCGCTTCGGTTTCTTTGCGATGGGTGATGTCACTGATAGAAAGCACAACCCCATCAATTTTTCTAGTAGGGTCAAGCAGGGGGGCGGCATTAATAGATAAAAACAGCTGAGTGCCGTTGGAATGGGCGATCGCATATTCCATGTCACATAACCCTTTGCGGCTCTCCATCACCGGGCAAAACGGCAATTCATTCACTGGAAATCCGGGGGGGTCGAGTCGATGCAGTTGCCAAATCGGATCGCGATAAGGGCGTCCGATAATTTGCGATCGCCGCAATCCGAGATGTTTTTCCGCTGCTCTATTTGCCAGGGTAATATACCCTTGGCGATCGAACACCAAAATCCCTTCTGCATTCGTTTCGATAATTGCTCGCAGCCGCTCTTGGTTGCTTTGCAGGTTCTCTTTCGAGGCTTGCAGCGCAGCGACATAATACCGAATTAACTGATACAAAATTACCGCCGTAATTGCTACATAAAAGCACCCTTTGACGGTCTGGAACCAACTCAAGTTTTCGATGCTTGAATGCCGAAATAGTCTAGTCAGAAGCTTATCGGAAAATAAAACCCATAGGGTTCCTAAAACGACATAAATTCCAACAATTCTAGCGGGGGTTAACTTAGGTTTAAGCGGCCATCTTAGCATGTTAGTTTGCCTAGGGGTTTGGTAGAAATTGCAAAAATCGGTCACCAGTGACGATTTGGGTTTAATTCTACTGTGAAAACTCCATAAATCAAGCTAGATTGATGTTAATCGTAAGTTTTTAAACCCTATCATTTTTTTTAAAAAAACACTCCACTCAAGGGAATTGGGGGAGCGATCGCGGATCAAAGCCGTGAATTTAGGGGGAACAGCCAGATTATAAAGCGATCGCTTCCCTTTGCGCCACCCAAAAACTGAAAAACCGCCGAGTTACCTCAAGCAACGCGACGGGGCGCAAGGGGGGCGAAGGCGATTAATGGGGCACAGACATAGAACTGGAGGGAGTGGGCGGAACTTCTGGAGTAGCCTCTGCTTTTTCTGCTAATAATTTGGGTTTTAAGTAAAGATTTTCCACCAACGCCGCCACTCCCGCCACCCAGGGCGGAACGATTAATGCGCCCACAATGCCCAACACCTGCACCCCGCCGATGACCGAGAGCAACTGATACAAGGGATGAACCCCCACCGAAGACCCCACCAACAAGGGATCGAGGACGTAAGTTTCGATATTCTGGACGATCGCAAATAAAATCAACACCCACAAAAACACCCATCCCCCTTGAGAAAGCGCCACGATCAGCGCCGGAATTGCCCCTAAAATCGGACCGAGAAACGGAATCAAATTTGTCAAGCCAGCGATCGCCCCCAACCCCAAGGCAAAATCTCCCAATCCCAAAAAGCTCAGCCCTACACTTGTCGCGACAGCCAATACCACCGAAACCACCAAACGTCCTCGGATGTAGCCGCCCATGCGCTGCGTCACCGGCAACACCTGCGCCTCTAAGCGCTCGTCCCAAGGTTTGGGAAACAACTGCACCAAACTTTTAATCAGGGTGCGACTATCCGCGAGCATGTAGCCAGAAATAAAAATCGCCAAAATCAGCGTCACCACCCCGCCCACAAACCCTCGAGTCAGCCCGTAAGAGCGCAACAAAAGCTGTTGTGACGAACCGAGCAGCCATCGCGTCACCGACTGGGTATCGAAAAACTGACGCACGAACTCCGGCGGCGTATCGTTCAATCGCGCCGCTAAATCCTCCGCAATTAAGCGCACGGTTTCTAAGTAGGTGGGTAACTGGCGCACCAAACGCTGAATTTGATCCAGCGCCGTCGGACCGATGAGCAACGCGATTCCCATCAAGGCGGCGATCGAACTCAAATAAGCCACAATCGTCGCAATCCAACGCGACACCCCTAACTTATGCCCCCAATCCACCACTGGTGCGATCGATGCCGCCAGCACCACCGCCACCATCAAGGTAATCAGCAAACTGCGAAGCTGCCACAACAGAACCAGCAGCAAGCCCATTCCCACAAAAATGAGCAAATTGGTTAAAGCAATCGTAATCCGTTGGGTTGACATAAGGCACGGAACTGACGGTTGATTGTATGTAGGTTAACTGGTGTTGAATTCGGTTCGAGTATGAGTTGGGGACCGCTGTGGTTAGGGTTGCACGAGGGCGATCGCAGCGGTGGGAGATTTAATCTGCACTCCGCCATCGTGCTAGCTGCGGTGCCAATTCGTCACCCCTCCCGGTTTATCGATTAAAGTAATGCCTTGGGCTTGCAATTCGTCGCGGATGCGATCGGCTTCGGCAAAGTTTTTGGCTTTGCGTGCAGCTTGGCGTTGCGCGATCGCCGCTTCAATCTCTGCATCGCTTAACCCCTCGGTTTCCTGGGCTTCCCCTTCTTCCTCTGGCCACACTTCCAAGCCCAACACCGTCGCCAGTTTCACTAACGTGAGCCACTGCTGCTGTAACAGCGCCGAGTCCGTTTCGGTTTTGCCCTCATGCACCAGGATATTCCCCTCCCGGCGCAACTCTTTCGCCAGTTCAAACAACACCGCCAACGCCCCCGGGGTATTCACATCGTCATCCATCGCCGCATTAAAGCGTTGCACCGCCTCGGGGATGAGTTCGCCAGACATCGGCGCAACGGTGTCCCAGCCCAGTTTTGAGCCGCATTCATCGGCAAAGCGCAACCCGTCTTTCAGAGTATGCCAGCCATTTTCCGCGCTGGCGATCGCCTCCTCGGTAAAATCCAGGGGTTTGCGATACTGCGCCTGCAACACAAACAAGCGCAGCGCCATCGGTTCTACCGGCTTATCCAACAACTCGCGAATGGTAGTAAAATTCCCCAACGATTTGGACATTTTTTCCCCATTCACCGTCACCATGCCATTGTGCAGCCAATATTTCGCCAAGGGTTTCCCCGTCGCCGCCTCAGATTGGGCGATTTCATTTTCGTGGTGGGGGAACACCAAGTCCGCACCCCCCACGTGAATATCGATGCTCTCCCCTAACTGTTCGCGCACCATTGCCGAACATTCGATATGCCATCCCGGACGCCCCTCGCCCCACGGCGACTCCCACGCCGGTTCTCCCGGTTTCGCCTTTTTCCATAAGGCAAAATCAAACGGGTCTTGCTTCTTCTGCGCTTCCTCGTCCTGTCGTTCCACGCGACCGCTGGCTCCCGCTTGCAGGTCGTCGAGTTGTCGTCCCGAGAGTTTTCCGTACTCGGGAAACTGCCGGACTTTGTAATACACATCACCCGATGCGGCGTAGGCATAGCCTTTTTGCTCCAACTCGTGAATCAGGCGTTTGATGCCATTCAGGGTATGGGTGGCACGGGGATATTCGTCCGCTTCCAAGACGTTTAACCGCGCCATATCTTCAAAATAGGCTTGAGTGTAGCGATCGGCCACCTCCTGCATCGAGCTGCCCTCGGTACGCGCCCGATTGAGAATCTTATCGTCAATATCGGTAAAATTCTGCACGTAGCGCACTTCATACCCGCGCCATTGCAGATAGCGCCGCACCGTATCCCAGATAATATAGGAGCGAGCGTGACCCAAGTGGCAGTAATCGTACACCGTAACGCCACAGCAATACATCCGCACCTTGCCCGGATTGACTGGCTCAAACGGTTGTTGACTTCGGGTGAGGGTGTTGTAAAGCGTTAAGGTCATAAAATCGGTTTCTTCCCCTACGGTAAGCGCGAATATGTTCTCTGAAGTTGCTTTTCTCCCGGGGGATGGGTTTCCCCGATCGCTGGGAGAGGTTTTCTATTCTATCGTTCATAATGACATGATTTGCACTCCCCCTTCGAGGGGATTGGTGGAAATTCGCCCGCCCTCGGCGATCGCCTCTCTACTTCACCTCACTCGAACTCATGTCATTCACCGCCGTTCGCGCGCCATCTCGCCTGAGGATGCTCGAAGTTAATTGCATCGGAACTCCTGCATTAGGGGCAACCCCCGCCAGAGATTAAAGTCTCCACCCTCATGGAGGGAGGGGTTGCTTCAGAGGAGTAAGAAGCTTGTGGGGGAAGGCTTTGAGGGGTCTGGCGAGGAGTTTCGCGAGGCGGGGAAGAGAGGAACCCAAAGCGCGCGCGATCGGGTGATTGGGCGGGGACAAGATGTCAGCGAAACGGGTGCGATCGCCCCCAGGAAAACATCGGGAAGCATCCGGTGACGCCCTATTCTTTGACTTCTCGTCGCCGATTGAAGGGGGGCGATACGCCGCCAAGAGAACCCAGTGGTGGGGGTAATATTCCTACCTCTGCGTCATTCTCGCTTCCAATTCGCAATATTTAGGTGCCGCGCGCTTCGCGCTTGAGAAAAAAAATACCCCCCAAATCGGGGGGTAAATCATTCCTGAAGTTGTTAAGGATTGACACTAAGCGGCTGAAAGCCGTACAACTGGAGTTATGGATAAAATTTGATTAGTGAGCCACAACTGGAACGGTTTGAAGCTCGCCCACCAAGCGGCTTAACATCGAACGCTGGCGTTTTTGCGTCTTCACTTGCCGATTCATCATCAAGTTGCGGGCTTTTTCCGGGGCAGATACCGTAGCTGCCTCGGCAGTTCCATTCGCCACCGGAGCACCTCGATATTTCAGCTCAACGGTGGTTTGATGAACCGGTTGCTTTTGAGTATTGCAGAATTTCCAGTCTAACCCGCGATATTTTCCACCCAGTTCGACTTCAGTGACCTCAACGGTGGGGGGAGTGTATTCGTAGGTGGTTCCGCGATAAGAAAGTTTCATAGTTTCGCCTCCTAATAAGACATCGTTGTGATTTGCGAGGCGCGTTCCTTCGGGAGTTTTCCCTACTTCCGTCCCTCGGATGTCTCTACGTTAGGTTCTAGGCGAGACCCTTTAGAGGGATGAACGATTTACTTTCTGTATTCATTGTTACCGTTTTTCTGGAAAATGTCAAGGGTTTTTACAAAACTTTACAAAAAATCTGCGCCGCATCCCCCGCCAAGGCCCTCCGTCCCCCCGAAACCCCTTACGGGGAAAGGGAGTCATCTGAGGTGGCGAGATATTGCCATAACTCAGATGTAATGCCACAGGAGAAGGAACAATATGCAAACTCGAGGGATTGCCAGTGTTGTGTTCGGAATGATGACGGTTCTGGTGGGGTCTGCTTTCCCCACTGCGGCAATGGATCCACAGCGATCGGCGGTTCCCCATTCGCCGATGCCTTTCGCGATCGCGCAGATGCCGGGGTCTTCCCTGGCATTTTTCTGGGGGAAAGATGACCCGCCGAGTACGGTGGAAGGACGCTGGCGGATTACTGAGGGGACAACACCTGAAGGGGAGGACTATACCGGCACGATCGAGATGGAGGCGATTGGCGATCGCGCCGATAACCTCTATCAACTGTCTTGGAATACCTCGGAAGGCAATTACCGGGGACTGGGGTTCTATGAAGATGGGCGCTTGTTGGTGGGATCCGGACGCGAGGACGGGATTTACGGCGTGGCGCTTTACCGAATTGAAGACGATGGCACCCTAGCGGGCAAGTGGAGTTTGTCCACCGCCCAGGGGGCAGTGGGGACGGAAATTGCCACCGGGGCTAGATCCGGGGACGTGGCGGGGGAATATCGCACGGAAAGTACGGATCCCGGAGAGGCGGAGTCTAGCTTTACCGGCAGGTTAACGATTAGCCGATTGGACGATACCTATCGCTTGGTATGGCGGGTGGATGAGGACACCTATCGCGGGATTGGTCTGCGATCGGGGGATTGGTTGATTGTCGGTTGGGGGCCAGGGGATGACTTTGCGGTGGCGGAGTACGAGTTTGACGGGAATGAGGCCACCGGTCGCACGGCGGTGTCGGGCAGTGTTAATGTAGGGGAGGAGGTGCGAATCGTTCCCGCCAAAGTCAAGGTTGAAATACCGAAAACGTAAGCGGGGCAAGGAATCTAAGGCTTAAAAGCCGAGGAACCTTGACAACTGTCATCTGGTTGCTAAGGAGGAGGGAAGCGGCCTAGACCGTAACCAAATCTGAGGTCAGCAGGC